>DAISKN010000032.1:0-19302 GCA_036820975.1 Acidobacteriota bacterium
CCCTAGCGTACCCTCGCTCCTGAGGGTACGCGGGAGGGGGCCTGTATGAGCATCAAGGCGTTGCACCTGACGACGGCGCGCTGGCAAGATTGTCGCGCCGTCGCAGGTGAACGCCGGTGTTAGCGGCCCAGGCAAGCCTCCGTGACCGGAGCACAGAAATGACCGAGTTCCTGGAAAAGGTACGAGCCCTCGTGACGCGGGGCGAGGTACAGGTGTCGCTTCACGGATACGATGAGCTCGCAGCCGACGGGATCCCTGTGCGTGACGTCGTCGACGGTCTGAGTACTGCAGTCGTCATCGAGGATTACCCCGAATACCCCAAAGGGCCGTGCGCCCTGGTTCTCGAGCAAGATGGCGGCAATCAGCCGATTCATGTAGTCTGGGGTATTCCTGCGGGTCAGGACTCGCCCGCTGTCGTGGTCACGGGTTACCGTCCCGACCCTAAGAAATGGGACGAGACATGGCGGAAGAGACGGAAATGAGCACAAGGTCGACGAGAAGACTCGTGCGAGAAGGCGATCTCATCGCCGAGGTGGAGGTCAACCTTGTGGAGGCCACAGGCGGCTGGGCACCTTATCTATCCCTGGACGACGCGTACAAACTTGATGACGTGCGGGAGGCTCTCAGGGTGGGCGACATCAAACGTGCCTCTCAGCTCTCCGCGCGTGTTTATCGCCTGACGCCGGTTGCGTAGGGGTACTCCGGCAGCAGGCCCGGGCCCGTTCACGGGAGGGCGCGATGCGGCTTGATCGCGAGGCGCTGGAAGCGACCCTGGCAACGCTCCCGTTGCCCGCGCAAGGTCTCTTCGCTCTGCTCTGTGCCGAACGACTGCGATCGGCATGCTGGGCGTTCGGGAAGGCGACGGCCGAAGATGTCAGCCTCTACTTTGCGTACTGCGACCGGGCGTTCGCTCACGTGTGCTATGAGGCCGAGCTGTCCGAGGAGCAGATTGCGCGTATGGTCGAGGACTTGGACACGCAGATTCCGCGGTCCGATGACTTCGGTGACCCCCTGGCCGTTCAGGCACAAAGCGGAATGGCGGCCCTCTCGTACTGCCTCGAGCTCCTGGCGGGTGGCCCTGCTTCCTTGGCGGCTGAGGCTGCGGCTGCTGTCGTGGATGGTTTGGATAACTTCGAGTACGCGACGCGGAAGGCGCTGGGTGGCGCCGATCTGAGCCCATCCGACTATCCACTGCTGGACCGCGAGCTCCAATGGCAGCAGAGGATGCTCTCGGCCCTCGAAGGGGGTCTATCTGTTGAGAGCGCGAGGAGGCTCAGGCGCGAGAACCGTGCCTTCACGTTGCCGATAGCGGTGTAGCGATGTTTGGAATCACTGGCGGTCCAGCTTCGCGATGGGGCGGACCTGACCTCTCCCTTCGTATTGCATAGGGGCTGGATGAAACGGCGATGGCTTCGGGCCGCATCGTGCGGCAGCCACGGGGTTGGCCACGCCGCTCATCGCGAGTGCTCAGGCGGCCTGTCGTATCGCCACTGTGCGCCCTGGCCCAGTAGCCTGCGATCAGGCTCGCTTTGGCGCTGTCACTCGACATCGCCGGTCACACAGAGGTCGCCTAGAGTTGGCGGCAATCGATGATGTCTCGTGGTCCTCGGTGCTAAGTCCTTTCATAAACTCCCGGTCCGCCCAACCGGTTCTGGATGGCTTTGGTCCATTCCGTGATCGAGAGGTCTGCTATGCACGTGCTCACGATTTACGCGCACTCGAATCCGAAGTCGTTCTGTCACGCCATCCTGGATCAGTTCACCGCAGGTCTGCGTGAGGCGGGACACTCGACCGAAGTCATCGACCTGTATGCGATCGGGTTCGACCCGGTCCACCGCCCACGCGACATGCCGAGCTGGCTCACCGAAAGCATACCGGACGACTTGCTCGACCGGATGCGCTTGCGAGAGTCCCTGCTCGAGGGGGCGCGCGGGCCCCTGCGGCGGTTGGCGATGAAGCGGCTACTCGGCGACCGGGACGCCCGTGGCATCATCCGGTTGCTGCGGGAACGTTTTCAGCCGAAGGACGTGCTCGTGCAGCAGCAGAAGGTGGCGCGAGCCCAGGCACTTGCGTTCATTGCGCCTGTCCATTTCTTGAGCTTTCCGGCCATGTTGAAAGGGTGGCTCGATCGTGTGTGGACGCCGGGCTTCGCCTACGACCTGACCGCGGAAGCCTGGCGGGGCGACATCAACGGCCGCCGGGGGCGGCTGACGCATGAGAAGGCGCTGATCCTCCAGACGACGATCTGGGATGAGCGTTCCTATGACACTGGCCTCCGCGAAGCCATGTGTAAAGTCATCGATGAGTACACCTTGACCTATCCGGGGATCAAGAAAGTAGAGCATGAGCTGTTCTACGCTGTTCACGGTGCCGACGATGACACGAGGCGCCGGTACCTCGATCGGGCCCGAGAACTCGGCCGGAACTTCTAGCGGGGTCCGCTGATCCGGATGACAACTGACCTCACGCTGTTCGTGGCCCTGGCCACGCTCCCGTCGCCCCCGCAGGGGCGCGTGCGTCATGTCCGTTGAGAACTTCCCTCGTACGGGCCGCCGCGCTCCGGGTAGTTGTTGCAGCGGTCGCAGCGCGCAAACGGTGGGCGCGGTTGGTTGGACGGACGCACTGGAACACTGCCAGGGCGGGCGTAGGCTCTCGGGATGACTCGATTCGGTCTGCTCCTCGTGGCGGGTCTCGGGCTCGTCATCTTGCTGACCATCGCCCTTCGCTGGCTGTGGCGTCAGCGTTGGAGCAGCGCCATCTTCGGGCGCCGTGTGTGCATCCTGACCGCAGGCGCAAGACCGCCGCTCGCCAGCTCGCCCGATCCTGCGGCACGATCTCGAGGCATAGTGCGCGAGTCCTTCTAGCGCGCCGGCTCCTGATAATCCGGCACCTGGTTTCGAATCGGCGGGATGCTCCGAAGGTAGGCATATATCGCCTTCAGATCCTCGTCGGTCAGCTTCGAGTACGAGGGCCAGGGCATGGGAGGCATGATGGTGCGGGACGTCCCCATGTGCTTTCCTGTCCGGAGAGCGTTCACGAACACCTCCTCGGTCCAGATCCCCATCCCCGTGACTTCCTCCGGCGTCAGGTTGGTCGCGTAGGTCACGCCCCAGGGCCCGGCATAAGCGGTGTTGGTCGCGGAGCCGGCCCAGAGCCACGGCTCGGGGAGCGCGGGCACCGGCGGCATCATCATGCCTTCGGGATGGCCGGAAAGAGGGCGCGTGAGGTCGGGCTCGGGGCCCGCGGGGCCCATCTTGAACGGAGTATGACAGTCGCCGCAGGCGAGGACGGTGACGAGGTACTCGCCGCGCTCGACAGGATCGACGACGACCGCGGTTTCCACCGGCTCGTTGGGCGGCTCCGCCTGGCAGCCGAGGGACAACAGGACGGCACCGGCGCAGAACATGCGAAGATTCATGAGCTCCTCCGGGGAACGCGGGAGCTTTACACGGCGACTTCGGGAGATCAAGCCGAGTGCTAAAGTGGGATTATCATGCGAACCCGTAAAGCCCTCCAGATTGTGAGAGCGCAGGAAGCGACCGAGGGCGCCGGCGTCCGGATCCGCCGGAGTCTCGGAACCTACGCTCTGGACCATCACGATCCGTTTCTGCTCCTCGACGAGTTCAAGTCGGAAGAGGGCGCCGACTACGTCGCCGGGTTTCCCGACCATCCCCACCGTGGGTTCGAGACCGTGACCTACATGCTCGCGGGCTCGATGCGCCACGAGGACCACAAGGGCAACCGCGGGGAGCTCGGCCCGGGAAGCGTGCAGTGGATGACCGCCGGCCGCGGCATCATCCACTCGGAGATGCCGCTCCAGGAGCAGGGCCTCATGTGGGGCTTCCAGCTCTGGGTGAACCTTCCCGCGCGAAACAAGATGACCGAGCCCCGCTATCAGGACATCCCGGCGTCGAAGATTCCCGAAGTATCGGCCGAGGGCGGAGTCGCGATTCGCGTCATCGCGGGAGAGGCGCAGGGGACCCGCGGCCCCGTCGAGGGAATCGCGACCTCGCCTCTCTACCTCGATGTCCTCGTGCCCGCCGGGAGAGCGTACGAGCACGCTACGCCTCCGGAGCACAACGCTCTCGTTTACGTCTTCGAAGGGGCGGGCGAGGTCGGCGGGGAGCGCCTCGAGGCGGGGGAGCTCGCGGTCCTCTCGCGGGACGGCGAGGAAGCGGTGCGTCTCACCGCTTCCGACCGGCCGATGCGCGCGCTCCTTCTCGCGGCGATGCCCCTCGGGGAGCCCCTCTCCCGCTATGGTCCGTTCGTGATGAACACCCGGGCGGAGATCGAGCAGGCATTCGAGGACTACCGTCGGGGCACGTTTCTCGGCTGATGCGCAAGAATGCAGGCGCCCGTCGTTCGATCTGGGAGTCGCTTCCGACGGAGGCCCTGCATCCGAAAAGCGGGAACCTCGATCGGCTTTCGCCGGAAGCGCTCCTCGAGCTTCTCTCGAAGGAGGATCGGCGAATGGTGGCGGCGGTCGAGGCCGAATCGCCCCGGATCGCGCGCGCGGCCTCCGCTCTCGCGCGGGCGCTTTCCCGGGGCGGCCGGGTGTTTCTCGCGGGAGCGGGCACGAGCGGCCGTCTCGGGGTCCTCGAGGCGGCCGAATGTCCTCCCACGTTTGGAACCGATCCGGGTCGCATCGTCGGTCTCATCGCTGGAGGGAGCGAAGCCGTCCATCGCGCGGTGGAGGGAGCCGAGGATCGCGAGGGCGAGGGGAGACGTCAGCTGCGAGCGCGGCGTCTTCGTGCGGCGGATCTCGTCGTCGGGATTTCCGCTTCGAGCGTGACCCCCTTCGTGCGGGGAGCGCTCGCCTTCGCCCGCGAGCGGGGCGCCTCGACGGTACTGGTCACCTGCGCTCCGGGCGCCCGAGGGCTGCGACGGCTCGCCGACGTCGTCGTCGCGCCGCGGGTCGGCGCGGAAGTCCTCGCGGGGTCGACCCGCATGAAGGCGGGGACGGCCACGAAGCTGGTTCTGAACCGGATGACGCTTCTCGCCATGATCCGGCTCAAGAAGGTCTATGGCCCTTACATGGTCGAGCTGAGGCCGTCTTCGGCGAAGCTCAAAGACCGGTCGAGGCGGATGGTGGAGCGGCTCGCCTCCGTCGACTCCGAGCGGGCGTCGAGGCTTCTGGATCAGGGGGGCGACGTGAAGACCGCGATCGCGATGGGCCGCCTCGGGGTCAGCGCGGTCGAAGCGCGGCGGCGCCTCGCGCGGAAGAAGGGCGACCTTCGGGCGGTGCTTTCGAGTGCAGGTGCTCGAGGGCGATCGCGACCGCGCCGCGCGCCGGCTCGACGGTGAGCTCGGTGACGAGGGTCCAGGGCGCGACTTTCTTGATCAGTTTTTCGAAATCCTGCCGGAGCACCGGCACGGCTTTCCAGAGGCCGCCCGAGAGAACGAGGCGGAAGCTCACTCCCGCCAGATCGAGCTTGCCGATGACCGACTCCACCGCCCGCACGAACTCGCGCGCGGCGTCGTCGATGATGCTCTGGGCCTCTCCGTCGCCGAGATCCGCCGCCTGCTGAACGAGGGGCGCCAGCGCCGCGATCTCGTCTCGCGCGAGCTCGCGATACACCCGATGGACGAGCGCCTCCGCGCCGTCGACGCCGAGCCGATCGAGGATCGGCCGCGTCAGAAGCGTCTCTCCGGCGCGACCGTCATAGGCGCGCATCACCGCCCGAAGCGCCCGCAACCCCATCCAGTAGCCGCTTCCCTCGTCTCCGAGTAGAGGACCCCAGCCGCCGGCACGCGCTTCACGCCCTTTTCGATCGACGCCGTAAGCGGCGGCGCCGGTTCCCACCGTCAGGACAACGCCGAAGCGCTCGCCGGTTCCGGCGACGAGAGCGATGGCGGCGTCGTGGGTGACGAGGTTCTCCCGGGCGACTCCGAGCCTCCCGAGAATCTTCTTCATTATTCGGAAATCCCGCTCGCGTCCTGCCCCCGCCATGCCGACGCAAAGGGCATCGGCGCGCGCGCTCTTCTGCGCCGCGAGCACTTCGTTCGCGAGCGAGCCCAGAGCGAACTCCACCTCGTCCTCGCTGAAGAGCTGGAGGTTCAACCCGTTGCCACGCGCCTTCGCGAGCACGGTGCCCTTCTCGTCGGCGAGAAGGCACTCCGTCTTGGTCGCTCCGGCGTCGATCCCGATAACCGTCATGGCAGGCTCGGATCAAGCCTAGAGGTGCTGCCAAGTCTTGTCAAATCACATGGATGGGGATTACGCGCGGGGGTCGACTTGACAAGCCGAAACCTCCTGAAGTAGATTACCTACCGGACGGTAAGTTAACCCCCGGGCTTGCCACTTCAGCTGCCCGACTCGACGGAGAACCCTGATGAAACCCTCGAATCGAGTGGTGGTTTTCGATACGACGCTGCGAGACGGCGAGCAATCGCCGGGCGGCAGCATGAACCTCGACGGAAAGCTCACGATGGCGAGAGCGCTCGCCCTCCTCGGAGTGGACGTTCTCGAAGCGGGATTTCCCATCGCCTCGAACGGCGATTTCGAGGCGGTGCGCGAAGTCGCCCGGCTCATCGAGGGACCCGTCATCGCGGGGCTCGCGCGCGCTTCGAAGGGCGACATCGAGCGCGCCTGGGAGGCATTGAAGGAAGCGCAGCGCGCCCGGATCCACGTGTTCCTGGCGACGAGCGCCATCCACCGCGAGCACAAGCTCGCCATGGCGAAAGAAGAGATCGTCCGGCGCGCGGTCGAAGGGGTGAAGATGGCGAGCGATCTCTGCGACGACATCGAGTTCTCGCCCGAGGACGCCTCCCGCACCGAGCTCGATTTTCTCGCGGAGGTGGTGGAACGGGTGATCGACGCCGGGGCCTCGACGGTCAACATCCCCGACACCGTCGGCTACGCGACCCCCGACGAGTTCGCGGAGCGAATCCGCTATCTCCGGGAGAACGTGCCGAACATCGATCGCGCGGTCATCAGCGTCCACTGCCACAACGATCTCGGTCTCGCGGTCGGAAACAGCCTCGCCGCTCTCGGCGCCGGCGCGCGCCAGGTCGAGTGCACCATCAACGGGATCGGCGAGCGCGCGGGGAACTGCTCGCTCGAGGAAGTGGTGATGGCGCTCCGGACGCGCTCGGACTTCTACGGACTCGAGACCGGAGTCGACACCCGGCAGATCCATCCGGCGAGCCGGCTCCTTACTCAGGTGACCGGGCTCGCGGTGCAGCGCAACAAGGCGATCGTCGGGGCCAACGCCTTCGCCCACGAGGCGGGAATCCACCAGCACGGGGTCATCCAGAACCGGCTCACCTACGAGATCATGAAGCCCGAGGACGTGGGCCTCGTCGACAACTCACTCGTCCTGGGAAAACACAGCGGGCGCCACGCCCTCCGAAAGCGCCTCCACGAGCTCGGCTACGATCTCACCTCCGAGGAGCTCGAGAAGGTGTTCGTGCAGTTCAAGGAATTAGCCGACACCAGGAAGGAGATCCTGGACGACGACCTCGAGTTCCTGATGAAGGGCACGAGGAATCAGCGCTCCGACACCTGGGAGCTCGTCGATCTCCATCTGAGCTCGGGAAGCGAGACGGCGTCGACCGCGACGGTGAGCCTCAGGCACCGCACCGGCCGCATGGTCAAAGAAGCGGCGGTCGGAAGCGGTCCGGTCGAAGCCATCTTCCGCGCCATCGGGCGCGCGAGCGAGACAGCCCTCGAGCTCACCGACTTCCAGGTGAAGGGCTTGAGCTCCGGCTTGAACGGCGTCGGCGAGGTCACGGTCGAGATCGAGGAGCAGGGCCAGCGGCACCGCGGCCGCGCCAGCGGAAGCGACATCATGCAGGCGAGCGCTCAGGCGTTTCTCCGCGTGGTGAACCGCGTGGTCGCGATGCGGGAGACGCACAAGGAGCTCGTGGACGTATTCGGCCAGTGACCGACCGGACTCCTCTCACTCTGTTCGAGAAAATCTGGCGCCGGCACCTCGTCGTGCCCGGGACGGAGGAGCATCCGCCGGTCGTCTACATCGACCTCCACCTGATTCACGAAGTCACGTCGCCCCAGGCGTTCTCGGAGCTCGAGTCGCGCGGACTTCCGGTCAGACGGCCGGACCGCACGGCGGCCACCATGGATCACTCGACTCCGACGCTCCTCGACGAGAACGGGCGCCCGCGCTTTTTCAACCGCGAGACCGAGGCCCAGGTCGAGACCCTGCGCCGTAATTGCGAGAAGTTCGGAATCCCGCTTTACGCTCTCGGGGACTCGCGCCAGGGGATCGTCCACGTGATCGGCCCCGAGCTCGGACTCACCCGGCCGGGGATGACCATCGTCTGCGGCGACAGCCACACCTCGACTCACGGCGCGTTCGGCGCCTGGGCCTTCGGCATCGGCACCACGGAAGTGGGCCACGTGCTCGCGACGCAGTCGCTTCTGCAGTCGAAGCCCTCGACGTTCGAGGTGCGGGTCGACGGGCTTCTTTCGCCGGGCGTCACCGCGAAGGACCTGATCCTCGCGATCATCCATGAGATCGGCGTCGACGGCGGCATCGGCCACGTGATCGAGTACACCGGCTCGGCGATGGCCGCGCTCTCGATGGAAGAGCGCATGACCGTGTGCAACATGTCGATCGAGGGCGGCGCCCGTGCCGGACTCGTAGCCCCCGACGAGACCACGTTTCAGTATCTCGAGGGAAGACCGCATTCTCCCAAGGGGAAGGACTGGGATCGGGCCGTCTCCGACTGGAAGAGCCTTCCCACGGATGCGGGGGCCGCCTACGATCGGACGGTCTCCCTCGACGCCTCGAAGATCGAGCCGATGTTGACCTACGGGACCAACCCCGGTATGTCGGTCGCAATTGGTGACCCGGTCCCGCGGGATGCGGACGAGAAGTCTCTGCGCTACATGGGGGTGAGCCCGGGCGAGAGGCTTCTGGGAAAACCGGTGGACGTGGTGTTCATCGGGAGCTGCACCAACTCGCGGATCTCGGATCTGAGGCTCGCCGCCGCCGTGATGAACGGGAGACGGGTCGCTCGCGGCGTTCGCGCCCTGGTGGTCCCGGGATCGCAGGAAGTGAAGCGACAGGCGACGGCCGAAGGCCTCGATCGGATCTTTCGGGACGCGGGGGCCGAGTGGCGCGAGCCCGGCTGCTCGATGTGCATCGCCATGAACGGCGACCAGCTCTCGCCGGGCGAGCTCGCGGTATCCACCAGCAACCGGAACTTCGAAGGACGGCAGGGGAAGGGCGGGCGGACGATCCTCGCGAGCCCCTTGACCGCGGCGGCGGCGGCGGTGACCGGAAAAATCACCGACGCGCGCACGCTTCTGGAGTAACCCCGTGCAGCCGATCCTCAAGTTCACGTCGAAGACGGTGGTCCTCCCCATCGACAACGTGGATACCGATCAGATTATCCCCGCGCGCTTTCTCACCACCACCACCAAGGAAGGCCTGGGAGACAATCTCTTCGCCGACTGGAGGCGCGATCCCGATTTCGTCCTCAACCGCGCGGAGGCGAAGGGCGCCCAGGTCCTGGTCGCGGGGGAGAACTTCGGCTGCGGCTCCTCCCGGGAGCACGCTCCCTGGGCGCTCGTCGGCTTCGGCTTTCGCGCGGTGGTGAGCCGGTCCATCGCCGACATCTTCAAGGCGAACGCGGTGAAGAACGGCCTCGTTCCCGTCGAAGTCAGTGAAGAGATCCACCGCGCGCTCCTCGACCACCCGGGCTGGGCGGTCACCGTCGATCTCGAGCGGAGGCGCCTCGTTCTCCCGGATGGACGCGAGGCGGAGTTTCCCATCGACGGCTTCGCCCGTCACTGCCTGCTTCACGGGATCGATCCCCTGGACTTCCTGAGAGCCCAGGAAGACGCCATCCGCGCCTTCGAAGCTTCGGAGTAAGACCTTTAACTCGTTGCATCATGGTCATTTGTATACGTTGATATAATGTCTAAGATAAATATTTGACATTGACGATCGGCCGCTCTATCCTCCGTGGGCTGCTTCGGCACGTTGCCGCGGCAGAAAACGGAAAAGGGAGATCGATCATGAAGAAACAAGTCGTACTGGCCGGCGCCATCGCCGCGCTCCTGCTCAACCTCTCGGTGGCCTCCGCCGAGGATGCCGCGAAGAAGGACATCGTCGATACCGCGATCGCCGCGGGCTCGTTCAATACGCTCGTGAAGGCGATCCAGGCCGCGGGACTCGTCGAGACCCTGAAGGGAAAAGGCCCGTTCACCGTGTTCGCGCCGACGGATGAGGCGTTCGCCAAGTTGCCCGCGGGGACCCTCGAGGGGCTCCTCAAGGACAAGGCGAAGCTGGCCTCGATCCTCACCTACCACGTGGTTCCCGGAAAGGTCATGTCCTCGGACGTCGCCAAGCTGAGCTCGGCGAAGACCGTCCAGGGGCAGGACGTGAAGATCAGCACCGCGGGCGGAGTCCGGGTAAACGATGCCAAGGTCATTCAGGCGGACATCCAGGCGACGAACGGCGTCATCCACGTGATCGACACCGTCATCCTTCCCTCGATGTAATTCCGATGACGCGCAAAGTCCTCTGGCTCGCCGGGGCGTTCGCACTCGCCGCCTCGGCGGGCTCGGCTCAAGGGGAGGGCGCGAAGCTCGAATGGGGTCTCGGACTCGGGTTCATCGCGAGCCCGAGACCCTACGAGGGCACGAAGGCGCAGCTCTTCGCGGTACCGGTTCTGAACGTGAAGCGCGGACCGTGGTTCTTCCAGGGAATTCGAGGAGGCTACGAGCTGATCTCGACAGAGCACTTCACCGCGAGCGCTTTCGGGCAGGCGCGTTTCCAGGGACTCGAGCCCGAAGAGAGTCCGTTTCTCGATGGGATGGCGACGAGAAACAAGTCGATGGACGCCGGCGCGGAGCTCCTGTTTCGAGGACGCCCCGTCGGCTTTCGCGTCGCCGCCGTGACGGACGTGCTCGGCCGGAGCAAGGGGCAGGAGATTTCGGCCCAGCTCACGAGCGGCGCGCCGCTCGGCCGGAAGCTGCTTCTTCTCGTCGGGTTCGGTCCGAGATGGGACAGCGGGCGGCGCGTCGACTACTACTACGGCGTCCGGCCGGACGAGGCGCTCGACTCGCGCCCCGTCTACGCGGGGGAAGACACCGTGAACTGGGATCTCGCCCTCACCGCGCTCTACCGGCCGTCCTCGCGCTGGAGCGTCTTCGTGCTCGTGAATCGCACCAGTTACGGAGACGCCATCCGCGGGAGTCCGATCGTGGCGAGAGACTCCGCCTCGAGCGTGGTGGTGTCCGTGGTGCGGGAGCTCGGCTTCAAGAGGTAACCGGCAGGATCCAGGCGATGTAGTCGCTGACGTTCGTTGCCGACTGTCGGAGATCTTCGAGTGACACGACTCCTCTGACGAGGTCGACCCTCTGGGCTGTCCTCGCTGCGCGGCCCGGATGAGGATCCTCGCCTTCATCGAAACCGCTCACCGAACTTTCGGCGTAGTTCCTATCCCGTCTACTATTAGGAGTGCTCCAGAGGAAATTCCAGGAAATCGCAGTGAAGTCTCCCGAAGAAGCGCTGCTTCTTCTTCGGTCTTCCGCGCGCGAGGGATTGCTTCCCAACGAAGCGGCGCATCGTCTCGCGGAATACGGCGTCAACGAACTCTCCGGCAAGGAGACGACGGCGGTCGAGATCTTCCTGCGCCAGTTCGGATCGGCGTTCATCTACCTCCTTCTGGCCGCATCCGCCATCTCGCTCTACCTGGGTGAATATCTCGACGCCGGGATCATATTTCTCTTCCTTCTCATCAACACGCTCCTCGGGTTCTTTCAGGAATACCGCGCGGAGAACGCGCTCCGGCTCCTGAAGCAATTCGTCGAGCGCAAAACTCGCGTGCGGCGCGGAGGGAAAGAACTCAGCGTTGCCGTGAGCGACATCGTTCCCGGCGACACCGTGCTCCTGTCCGCCGGCGACATGATCCCGGCGGACGGATACTTCCTTCGCGCCGACGGCGTCACCGTCGACGAGTCGCCCATGACGGGGGAGACGGCGCCAGTCGAAAAAAGGAGCGGAGGGCTCGCCGAGCCGCCGAATGGGTTCTACGGCTCCCGGAACATCGGCTTCAGCCGGACTAACCTGGTCTCCGGCGACGCCGATCTTCTGGTCTTCGCGACGGGAAACTGGACGGCGGTGGGAGAGATCGCGGGGAAGATGCGAGAAGCGGAGTCCCCGAGCGCATTCGAGGAGGGGGTATCGAACTTCAGCAAGTTCATCTTGAAGTTGATCGCAGTTACGGTGCCCCTCGTATTCGTTTTGCATGCGCTGGTCGCCGACAGCGCGGTGTCCCCCGGCGAGTTCCTTCTGTTCGCGATCGCACTCACCGTTTCGGCGATCCCCGAAGCCCTTCCCCTGGTCACGACGATATCGCTCTCGCGCGGAGCGCTCGAATTGGCGAAGAAGCACGTCGTGCCCCGGCGCCTCTCCGCCATCGAGGATCTGGGGTCGATCGACGTGCTGGCAACGGACAAAACCGGCACCATCACCGAGAACAAGCTCTCGGTCGCCGACCTGTACGGGGAGAAGGAATCGGTGTTCCGGTACGCCCTCATGGCGCCGCTTGCGCGCAACAAGGCGGCCAGGGCGCAGGACGGGGTGTACGACTCCGCGATCGTTGCGGCCCACGCCGGGGATGCTCGAGAAGGACTCTCTCCCGTGGAGCTCATCGATGAGCTTCCCTTCGATCCGGTGCGCAAAAGGGCCAGCGTGCTCGTCAGAGAGCAGGAGCGATTGTTCCTCGTGTCACGCGGTGCGCCGGAGAAGGTCTATGCCGGCGCGGCGGATGAGACGAAGGCGCTCGCCTGGGCGGCGAGGGAAGGGGAAAAAGGCAGACGCGTGATTGCCGTCGCCTACAAGGAGATCCGCGCCGAAGACGAGCGCACCCTCGGCCCCGAAGACGAACAAGGGCTGACTCCCGTCGGCATCCTGTCGTTCGCCGACCCGCTCAAGCCGACGACAAAAAGGGCGGTACGGCATGCCGAGCGCCTCGGCGTGCGGGTAAAGATCGTCACCGGCGATTCGAAGGAAGTGGCCGGCTGGGTCGGCGTCGAGACCGGGATAACGAAAGACCCGGCGAAGGTGCTTCTCGGCGACGAGTTCGAGCGAATGACCGAAGCGGAGAAGGCCTCTGCCGTCGAGCGCTTCGACGTCTTCGCCCGGACGACGCCGGCGCAGAAATTCGACATCATCAAGAAACTCGAAGAAAAGCACCTCGTCGGCTTTCTGGGCGAAGGATTCAACGACGCGCCGGCCTTGAAAATGGCGCATGTGGGGCTTGCGGTAAGCGGCGCTTCCGACATCGCGCAGGACGCGTCGGATGTCGTGCTCCTGAACAGCTCGCTCGAGGTGGTCGTCGACGGTATCCGGGAAGGCAGGAAGATCTTCGCCAATACGATGAAATACATCCGCGCGACCCTGGCGTCGAATTTCGGCAATTTCTACGCGCTCGCGTTCGCGTCCCTCTTCATCCCGTATCTCCCCATGCTTCCCATCCAGGTGCTCCTTCTCAATCTGCTCTCCGACTTTCCGATGATCTCGATCGCGGCCGACAGCGTGGATGAAATCGAGCTCAAGCGTCCGCGCGGGTATCGGGTCGGCGAGCTGACGGCGGTCGCGATCGTGCTCGGCGCGATCTCGACTCTCTTCGATTTCGCGTTCTTCGGGTATTTCGTCCGGTTCGATGATCCCGCCGTTCTGCAGACCATGTGGTTCATGGGGAGCGTGTTGACCGAGCTGGTGCTTCTCTTCTCCATCCGCACGGCGCTGCCGTTCTGGAGGTCGAAGCGACCGAGCGCCACCGTGCTCTGGCTCACTCTGTTCGTCATGGGTGGGACCGTGGTCCTCCCGTTCGTCGGGCCCCTCCGCAGGCTCTTCGGGTTCATCGTCCCCGCGCCCGAGCATCTCTCGATGGTATTGGTACTCGTGATTCTCTACTTCGCCTCAACGGAGGCCGCGAAGCTTCTGTTTTACAAGTACTGGAACGGCGGAGGGCGATTCACGATGTCACGCGCGTCGGCGCCTGAACACGAATCAACGCGGAGACGATAGGCGCCGATTGGCCGTGTGCTGACGACTACGAGCCGTCGAGCGCGCAGAGCACCGTCCGGTTCCGGTCTACCCGGACGCCATGGGCGGCCCGGGCTCGAAGAGGTAGTGGGAAACGGTCCACTCGCTCCCGCCGCGATACCCGAACATCTCGGCGCAGGCCATGAAGAAGACGCGCCAGCGCGCGAGCCATAGTCTGGCGTGCTTCGGTCCGTAGGCGTTCTCGAGGATGGGGAGCACTTCCCCGCGGTTCTCGTCGAGGTTCGAAAGCCACGCTTCCGCCGTCTTCCGGTAATGGTCGCCGGAGAGAACCCATCGGTCGCGAAGGTGGAGATCGCGCTGGAAGTGGAGAAAGAGATTCTCGGAGGGCATGGTGCCTCCGGTGAAGAAATGCCGGGCCATCCAGTCGTCCTCTCCCTCGGCGGCGAAGGGGTAGGCGAAGCGTCGATGACTGAAGACGTGCACGAACAACTTCCCCTCGGGCCGGAGCCACCGCGAGATCCTCTGCAAAAGTACCTCGTAGTTCTTCATGTGCTCGAACATCTCGATCGAGAACACCCGGTCGAACCGCATCTCGCACTCGAACCGATTCACGTCGCAGGTGACGACTTCGAGGTTCGAGAGCCCGCGTCTCCGGGCCTCCGCCTCGATGAACCGCCGCTGGGGCGCCGAGTTCGAGACCGCGAGGATGGAGCATCGAGGGTAGCGCTCCGCGATCCAGAGCGAGAGCGACCCCCATCCGCAGCCGAGATCGAGAATCGAAGCGCCGTCCTCGACCTCCGCGCGCGTCTCATAGAGCCGCAGCATCGCCTCTTCCGCGTCATCGAGGCTCGAGACGCCTTCGGGCCAGTAGCAGGAGCTGTACTTGAGCCTCTTTCCCAGAACCAGCCGGAAGAAGTCGGGAGGGAGCTCGTAATGCTGCTCGTTCGCTTTGGCGGTCTCGACCGCGATCGGGCTTCGTCGAAGGGAGTCGAGGAGGTGGCGAAGCCTCTCCTCCTGGCCCTCGACTCCACCCGTCTCCTGTTGTCTGAGGCGGCTTCGGGCGATGCGGCGGATGCCGCTGCGGATGGCGGCATCGGGAAGGAGGTTCCGATCCAGAAGCTCGAACGCGAGGTTCCACATCAGGCCGAATCCTTTCCCGGAAACCACGGCACGAACGCGCTGGTGGTTCTCTGATACCGCCGGTAGTCCTCGCCGCGGCTCTGGAGCGCGCTCTCCTCGGTGGGAGGGATTCCCGTGACTTTCGCGATCGAGACGAGCATGAGAAGCGGGCTCAGGAGCGCGGCCGCGCCCATCGGGGCGGACAGGGCACCGATGCCGAAACCGCACCAGACCAGCCACTCGAAGAAATAGTTGGGATGCCGCGAATAGCGCCAGAGGCCGCTGCGGAAGGTCTTGCCTCGATTCGCCGGATCGGCCCGATGGCGGGCGAGCTGCCGGTCGGCTATCGCCTCACCCGTAACGCCGACGAGAACCAGGACCATGCCCCCGACCTCGACCGCGTGAAATCCCGGCGACGGGTCGAAGGCAATCAGAAGAAACGGGATCGAGAGCACTGCGGCGAGGAGGCCCTGTGCCTGGTAGAAAGATAAGAAGAAGCGGTGGGCCCGATCCCCGTACCGCTCCCTCAGCCGCCGGTATCGTGAGTCCTCCCCGTTCCCGCGGTGCCGGCGAACGATGTGCAGCGTCAGCCGGGCGGCCCAGGCGCAGACCAGCACCGCCATCAGAATCCGGCGCTCGAAAAGGCCCGGTCCCCGAAAGGAGAAGTAGAGGGCGAGACCGCCAAGGCTCGCCGCCCAGCCCGCGTCGACGAGGGTCGCGTCGTTTCGCCGGAGCTCGACTCCATAAAGAAGGAGGAACCCCAGCGCGACGAGTGCCCAGCCTTCCAACCAGGTCTCTAGCATCTCTAAATAATCTATATCAAAAGATTGACAATGTCTAATTTCGTGTCTAAATTATCCTGGTGAAGGTTGGGGTGATCGGTGGAGGGATTTCCGGGCTCACTGCGGCGTACCTGCTCTCGAAGCGGTACGAAGTGACCCTCTTCGAAGCGGCGCCGAGACTCGGCGGTCATACCTACACCGTGCCGGTCGCAACGGAGAGAGGCGAGATCGGCGTGGACATCGGGTTCATCGTCTTCAACGAGAAGAACTACCCGGGGTTCGCGCGCCTGCTCGGGGAGCTCGGCGTCTCCTCCCAGGAGAGCGAGATGAGCTTCTCGGTGCGTTGCGAGAAGACCGGGCTCGAGTATCGATCGACCTCGCTCGATACGCTCTTCGCGCAGCGCCGGAACCTGCTCTCTCCTTCGTTCCACAGGATGCTCCTCGACGTCGTCCGGTTTCAACGCCGCGCGCCGGAGCTTCTCGATAACGAAAATGGAGGGGGGCCGACTCTCGAGGAGTACGTGCGGGACTCCGGCTACTCGAGGCGCTTCTGGGAGCACTACCTCGTTCCCATGGGGTCGGCAATCTGGTCCGCGGCGCCCGGGAACATGGGGAGCTTTCCCGCGAGCACCCTCGTCCGGTTCTTCGCCAACCACGGCTTTCTCGACACGAACGGATCCCTGCGCTGGCGGACGATCCAGGGAGGCTCGAGGACCTACCTCGAGCGCATCGTTCGCCCCTTCGCGGAAAGGGCCAGGCTCGCGACTCCCGTCCGCGGCGTACGGCGCCATCCCACCCACGTCGAGATCTCGACGGATGGAGGAACCGAGTCCTTCGACCACGTGGTGTTGGCCGCGCACGGAGATCAGGCGCTGGCGATGCTCAGAGACCCGAGCCCCGTGGAGCGAGAGACTCTCGGCGCCATCACCTATCAGCCGAACGATACCGTCCTCCATACCGACAGCCGGCTTCTTCCGCGGCGGCGCCGCGTCTGGGCGAGCTGGAACTACGTCGTTCCCGCCGAGCCGAGGTCGCTGGCGGAGGTCACCTACTACTCGAACCGGCTTCAGAACCTGGCGGAGGCGCCTCCTCTCTGCGTGACCCTGAACCGCCGCGATCGCATCCGACCGGATGCGATCCTCGAGGCCGTGGAGTTCCACCACCCCATTCACACTCTCGCGAGCCTTCGAGCGCAGAAGCGTTTCGCCGAGATCAGCGGGAAGAATCGAACTTCGTACTGCGGCGCGTATTGGGGCTATGGATTTCACGAGGACGGAGTCCAGAGCGCGCTTCAGGCGGTGAAACCCCTCGGAGTCGGGCTCGGATGAAGAGCTGCATCTACGAAGGACGCGTCCGGCACCGGCGCTCCGCGCCCGTGGTCAACGAGTTCGACTACCCGCTCTTCCTGCTCTATCTCGACCTCGACGAGCTCCCGGGTGTCTTCGACGGGAAGTGGCTGTGGTCGGCCCGACGTCCGGCGCTCGCCCGGTTTCGCCGGCGCGACCACCTGGGCCCCGAGGACCAGCCTCTCGACCTCTCCGTGCGGGAGCTGGTGGCGAAGGAAACCGGATTCTACCCGGAGGGTCCAATCCGCCTCCTCACGCACCTCCGCTACCTCGGCTACGGCTTCAACCCGGTCTCTTTCTACTACTGCTTCGATCGCGAGGAACGGGACGTCACCGCCATCGTCGCGGAAGTCAACAACACTCCGTGGGGAGAGCAGCACCCTTACGTCCTTCGAGAGGCCGCGGACGGCCCGGTGAAGCGCTTCGAGCTCAAGAAGGCGTTCCACGTCTCGCCCTACATGGGTATGGACATCGACTACCGCTGGTCGTTCTCCGTCCCCGGGGAGAGTCTCGTCGTGCACATGGAGAACCTCGAGGCCGGGAAGAAGGTTTTCGACGCCACGTTGACCCTGAAGAGGGAGCCGATGACCGGCTTCTCCATGAACCGTCGTCTCGTCACCTATCCGGCAATGACCCTCCAGGTCATTTCCCGGATCTACTGGCAGGCGCTCAAGCTCCGGTGGAAACAGTGTCCTCGATATCCGCATCCCGCCTGAAAGAGCCTTTCTCGAGAGAAGTCGAATCGAATCTCCTCGATTCGATGGCGCGCCGTGCCGTGCACCGGTCTCTCCGGTGTCTCCGCCGGGGAAGAGTCCGGCTCGTCGAGAACGGCGACGTCCTCGAGCTCGGGGATCCGAGGGACGGCCTTCGAGCGACGATCGAGGTCGTGAGCCCTCTCGCTTATCGGGCCATCCTTCTCGGCGGCACCCTCGGCGCGGCCGAGGCCTACATGGACGGGCACTGGAGGACCGACGATCTCCCGTCTCTCGTTCGGATCTTCTCGCTGAGCCACGACGCTCACTATGGTCTCGAAGGGGGACTCGCGCGGCTCGCGCGCCCGTTTCGCGCCGTTTCCCATTTCCTCCGGCGGAATTCCCGCAGCGGAAGCCGGAGAAACATCGCGGCCCACTACGACCTGGGAAACGACCTCTACCGGCTCTTCCTCGACGAGACTCTCGCGTACTCCTGCGGCATATTCGAGCGGGAGGACGCGTCGATGGCGGAAGCTTCCGAGGCCAAATTCGACCTCGTCTGCCGGAAGCTCGCGCTCTCGCCCGGGGACCAGGTGCTCGAGATCGGAACGGGGTGGGGCGGCTTCGCCCTCCACGCGGCGCGCCGGTACGGCTGCCGCGTCACCACGACGACGATCTCCCGCGAGCAGCATCGCCTCGCGACCGATCGGGTCCGGGAGGCGGGACTGTCCGAGCGGGTCGAGGTCCTGTTGAGGGACTATCGGGATCTCGAGGGAGTCTACGACAAGCTGGTCTCGATCGAGATGATCGAGGCCGTGGGCTGCGAGCGGTTCGACGAGTTCTTCTCGCGATCGAGCGAGCTCCTGAGGCCGGAGGGAGCGATGCTTCTCCAGTCGATCACCATCGCCGACCAGGATTTCGATCGGCATCGGAAGGACTACGATTTCATCAAACGATACATCTTTCCCGGCGCCTGCATCCCTTCGGTGACCGCGCTCGTCTCTGCGCTCACCAGCGCGAGCGATTTGAGGCTCTTCCACCTCGAGGATATCACCCGCCACTACGTCGAGACCATCCGGAAATGGCGGGAGCGGTTCACTGCGAACGCCGAGGCCGTCGAGGCCCTGGGATTTTCCGAGCGCTTCGTCCGCATGTGGGATTTCTATCTCGGCTACTGCGAGGGCGGGTTCGCCGAGCGCTACCTCGGGGACGTGCAGATGCTCCTGGTGAAGCCGGATTGGCGGCCGACGGGTCCCTTCACGAATAATAGGCGCCCATGACGGAGTGGTATCCGATTCGAGTGGTCTCGCGGCGCACCGGCCTTTCCACGCACGCGATTCGCGCCTGGGAGAAGCGCTACGGCGCGGTCGAGCCG
>DAISKN010000033.1:0-19213 GCA_036820975.1 Acidobacteriota bacterium
TCTCGAGTATCCCGAGGAGCGCCTCCTCCAGGCGCGCCGTCTCTTCGACGAGAGCGGCGAAGAGCGCGGCCGCGGAATCGATATCGCCCTCCCGCGCCTTCCGCTCGAGCTCCTTCGCCTTCGCGAACGCCCGCCGGGACGCGAAATTCCCGAGAGAACCGATGAAAGCGTGCGCCGAGGAGGCGAGCTCCGAGGGGTCGTCGCGCTCTATCGCTTCCTTCATGTGGGTGAGCATCGCGCTCGAATCCTCCAGGAAGAGGTCGATGAGCTCGTGGAGGAGCTTCTCGTCGCCCCGGACTCCCGCCATCAGAGCTTCCTCGTCGACGACCGGCGCCGGTGATTCGGCCGCGGGCTCGGGCCGCGGCTCCAGGGAGTAGCGCGAGGCGACCTTCTCGATGGTCGCGAGGAGCTCCTCCGCCCGGACCGGCTTCGAAACGTAGTCGTCCATCCCCGCGCGGAGACAGCGCTCGCGGTCCTCCCTCATCGCGTAGGCGGTGAGAGCGATTATCGGGATGTGGGCGCCCGTGGCCTTTTCCTTCTCGCGAATCGCCTCGGCGGCCTCGATACCGCTCACGTCGGGCATCCTAACGTCCATGAGGACGAGATCGAAACGGCCGGGGTTCTCGAGGTGGGCGAGAGCCTCGCGGCCGCTCGCCGCCATCTCGACCTGGTGTCCGGCCTTCGCCAGGAAGTGTCGCACCAGCTCGCGGTTGACCGGGTTGTCCTCGGCCAGGAGCACATGGAAGCCTCCGTGACGGCGCCGAGGCGCATAGACCGGCGCCGACTCGGGAAGAGGCTCGATCTTGTCGGGAGTCGTTCGCCCGAAGCTCGCGGTGAAGTGGAACGTGCTTCCATGGCCGGGAGAGCTCTCGAGCCAGATCCGCCCGTTCATCATCGAGACCAGCTGGGAGGATATGGCGAGGCCGAGACCGGTCCCCCCGTACTTCTGAGCGGTCGAAGGCTCGCCCTGGGCGAAGGCCTCGAAGATGGCCTCGCGCCGGTCCTCGGGGATCCCGATTCCGGAGTCGGCCACCGAAAAATGAAGCGTCGCGCCCGCCTCGCCGAGCGACTCCGTCTCCACCTCGAGGAGCACGTCGCCGCGGTCGGTGAACTTCACCGCGTTTCCCATGAGGTTCAGGAGTATCTGCCGCAGGCGCTTCGGATCTCCCACCAGCGAGTCGGGAACGTCCTCCCGGATGTGGGCGGAAAGGCCGAGCCCCTTCTCGTGGGCCCGCATCTCGAGGATCTTGACGGTGGCGCTCACGCATCGCCTGAGAGAGAAGGGAGTCGAGTCGACGTCCAGCTTGCGGGCTTCGATCTTGGAGATGTCGAGGATGTCGTTCAGGAGCTCCAGGAGGTCCTCCGCCGCCTGCTTGGCGCGGGTCAGGTGATCGCGCTGCCCTCCGTCGAGCTCGGTGGCCAGGACCAGCTCCGTCATACCGATGACGGCGTTCATCGGAGTCCGGATCTCGTGGCTCATGTTCGCGAGGAACTCGCTCTTGGCGCGGGTCGCGTCCTCGGCCTTCTGCTTCGCGAAATCGATCTCCTCCACCAGCTGCTTCAATCGGTCCGCGTTCTCCTCTTCCGCCCGTTTCGCCTGCTCGAGCTCGCGGGCGTAGCGTCGGAGCGCCTCCTCGGCCTGCTTCCGGTCGGTGATGTCGCGGGCGGTGGCGTAGATGCGCTGCTCGCCAAGCGACGCGGTGGCGGTCCAGGAGAGCCACTTGTAGGAGCCGTCCTTGCAGCGGTAGCGGTTCTCGAACGCGAGGACCTCGGAGCCGCTGACCAGGCTCGACGCCGTCCGGATGGTCGAGACGCGGTCCTCGACGTGGACGAGCTCGAGGTAGGGCTTCTTCAGGAGCTCCTCGATTCCGTACCCCAGAGTGCGGGTCCAGGCGGGGTTCACCCGGGTGAAGTAGTAGTCGAAGTCGGCGACGCAGAACATCTCGATCGAGAGGTCGAAGAACCGGTCGAGCTCTTCCTGGGCCTGGTCGCGCTCGCTCATGGTGCGCACCAGGGCAGTGACCCTTCGCCGCTCCTCCAGGCGGCTCACGACCTGGCGCGCCAGCGCCCGCAGGAGCTCCAGCTGCTCCGGCGTGAGCTCGCGCGGTTTGCGGTCCACCAGGCACAAGGTTCCGAGCGCGAAGCCGTCCTCGGTCAGAAGGGGGGCGCCGGCGTAGAAGCGAAACCCGGGGGGCGTGGTCACGAGCGGGTTGTCGTGGAAGCGCTCGTCTTCGAGCGCGTCTCCGACCACCATCACGTCCTTTCCCAGGATGGCGTGGGCGCAGAACGCGTACTCCCGCGGGGTCTCTTTCACGTCGATGCCCACGGCGGACTTGAACCACTGCCGGGCTTCGTCCACCAGACTCACCACGGCGATCGGCACATCGAGGATGTGGGAGGCGAGCATCGTGAGGTCGTCGAAGGCCTGCTCCGGAGGCGTGTCGAGGATCTCGTAGCGCACGAGCGCCTGGAGCCTCTCGGCCTCGTTCGCGGGGAGAGCGGGTGTCTTCATCGGAACCAGGCGAGCGCCTCGTCGAGATCCCAGGACCAGCCGAATCGGTCGTCCACCCGGACCATTTCCACGATCTGACGGATTTTCTTGTTCGCTCCCAGAAGCATCACCTTGCCGCCGCGGCCGGCGACGGAGATGTAATGGCCGACGAGAATTCCGATGCCCAGGCTGTCGAACCAGGAGACTTCCCAGAGATCGAAGATGGTGTGGAGCTTTCCGTCCTGGACCAGCTTCGAGAGGGTCTGTTTGAGCCGATCGGCGCCTTCGCCGTCGACGATGCGGCCCTTGATCCGGACCCTCGCGACGTCGCCGTGAAAGGTTACGTCGACTTCCATGGGCGGGCCCTCCTGAGGGAAAGGGTAATGTATGCGAGCCGAAGATCGTCTTCAACTGACAAGGCGGCGTCGCGCGATGAAAATGAGCCGGCGAGAAGCTAGAATGGCCGCGGAGGAAACCTATGAGCGGAGCGGGCTCCCTCACTCTCGACCACGTGGGGCTGGTAACGCCGGACCTCGACGCCTCGAAAGAGGACTACGAGAGGCTCGGGTTCCGGCTTACCCGGGAGAGCGCTCATCGGGGGAAGCTCACTCCGGAAGGGCCGGTGGTGCCCTGGGGATCGGGCAACCGATGCGCCATGTTCAGACAGGGCTACTTCGAGATCCTCGGAGTCGTCGACGAGAAGCTGCCCCACGATCGGTTTCGGGCGCTCGCCGAGCGGTTCCACGGCGTGGGGCTCGTGGCGCTCGGGTGCGAGCGCGCCGAGGATCTCTATCGAGCGCGGAAGGACCGGGTCCAGGGACTGAAGCCGCCGGTAGAGATCGGACGCGACGTTCCCATAGGCATCGACGGAGACCAGACGAAGCCGGGCCTCTTTCGCGTCGTTCGCGCGGAGCAGGAGGCATTCCCCGAGGCCGATCTGTTCTTCATCGAGCATGTCACCCCGGACGTCCTCTGGCAGAAATCGCTGCTCGAGCATCCGAACGGGGTCCAGGCTCTCGCGGGGATCACCCTGTGCTCGGAGTATCCCGAGGAGACCGCGGATCGCTTCGAGCGGCTCACGCTCCGCCCCAGGGAAGAGGGCCAGAGAGGTAAGCCGCGATTCGCGCTCGACGAGGGCTCGGTCGAGATCGCGGGCGTCGACGAGGTCGTGGCGCGGTTCGAGGACGTGGTGCTTCCGGCCGTTCCCTGCGTCGCTGTCGTGACCCTCACCGTTTCCGACGTCGACGAAACGCGGCGCTGCCTCAAGGAGAACGCAGTCACGCCGCATCCCACGGAGGACGGCGTCTGGGTTCGCCCCGAGCGAGCCGGCGGAGTCGTCCTTCACTTCGTCGCGGCGGACTGAGCCTGCCTCGAATGCGGCAGCTGTTTTGCGCCCTGGGAGCGTCCTGGCTTCTGGCGTCTCCTGTCGCGTCGCAGGACGGCCATCCGGATATCTACAGCATCGAGCTCGATCCCACTCCCGACCTCAGGGATGCGCGGGGAACGGTCCTCCTCCGGTGGGCTCCGAGCCCCTTCGGGATCAGCATGTCGCCCGAGGGGAACCATCGCTTCGAGCTCGACTTCCGCATCGAAGGTCTTCCCGAGCCGCGGACTCTCGGAGACTACTCGACCTACGTCGCCTGGGTGACGACCCCGGTTCTGAACCCGATGGCGAAGCTCGGAGAGGTGGGTAACGGCGCGAGCGGCCCTCTGGGCCCCGTCGATCTCAACCAGTTCCTGGTTCTCGTCTCCGCCGAGCGGGATTCCAACGTCGCGACCCGAGAGGGCCGGCTCGTCCTCCGCGGTCTATCTCCGAGCTCCCGCATCCAGCCCGACAATCACCTGATGATTCCCGCGGGGGCTTCGCCTCCGGGATCGATGGATCACGCTCACCACGCTCCGGACGGGGAGTGGCCCCATCCGCCGATGAACCCCCTCATCGCCATGATTCCGGGCCTCGAAGACCTGCGCCCGAACGCGAAGCCCTATCTTCCCCGTCCGGCCGCCGAAGCGTCGGTGCCGCTCGCGAGGCCGCGCGAGATGCTCTCTCTTCGGGACGGCGACGTGCTCGAGCTCGTGGCGGGCCTCGTGAGGCGAACGCTCCGCGGCGCGAGCTACGTCATGTACGGGTTCAACGGACAGTATCCGGGTCCTCTCATTCAAGTCGATCAGAATTCCACCATCACCGTCCGCTTCGTGAACCAGACCGATCACCACACGGCGGTCCACTGGCACGGGGTGCGCCTCGAGAACCGATACGACGGAGTTCCCGGAGTGACGCAGGACCCGGTCCTGCCCGGCGGAAGCTTCGAGTACAAGATCTTTTTCCGCGACGCCGGAATCTACTGGTATCACCCTCACCACCGCGAGGACATCCAGCAGGACCTCGGACTCTATGGGAACATGCTGGTGCGCGCCCCCGACCCGGATTTCTTCAACGAGGTCCATCGCGAGGAAGTCCTGATGCTCGACGATCTCCTCCTCGGGGGGCATGGGCTCTTTCCCTACGGAGAGGAGAGCGCGACCCATGCCCTCATGGGACGCTTCGGAAACGTGATGCTCGTGAACGGCGAGCCCGAGTACCGGCTCGAGGTGAAACGGGGCGAGGTCGTGCGGTTCTTCCTGACCAACGTCGCGAACACCCGCACGTTTCATCTGTCCTTCGGCGGGGCCCGCATCAAAGTCGTGGGGTCGGATCTTTCGAAGCTCGAGCGGGAGGAGTGGGCGGAGTCGGTCGTCATCGGTCCGGCGGAGCGCTACATCGTCGAGGTGCGCTTCGACGAGGCGGGGGTGAAGGCGCTCGAGAACCGCCTCCAGGTGCTCGATCACACCTTCGGCGGGTTCTTTCCCGAGAGCACGAAGCTGGGAGAGATCGAAGTCGCGGCGGAAGACGCGCCGCGGCTCTCGCGTCCGTTCAAGGAGCTTCGCGAGCACGAGGACGTCCGGGCGGACATCGCGCCCTATCGAAGCTCGTTCTCCCGCGCCGTGGATCACGAGCTCTGGCTCACGCTCGAGACCGAGGGCCTGCCGGCGAAGCTCGTGCGTCGTATGCGCGCCGACGGCGTCTACTTCAACCCCGTGGAGTGGACCGAGACCATGCCGGAGATGAATTTCCCCACGACCGGCGGTGAGGTGAAGTGGACGCTCCGAGACGCCGCCACGGGGAAGGAGAACCTCGACATCGATTGGAAGTTCACGCTGGGCGACGTCGTCAAGCTCCGTCTGGTGAACGACCGCGACGCGCTCCACGCGATGCAGCACCCGTTCCACATCCACGGGCAGCGCTTCCTGGTTCTTTCGCGAAACGGATCTCCCAATCGGAACCTCGTCTGGAAGGACACGCTTCTGGTCGCGACCGGGGAGACCGTCGATCTTCTTCTCGAGCTCTCGAATCCCGGGCGTTGGATGGCTCACTGCCATATCGCCGAGCACCTGGAGACCGGGATGAAGCTGGTGTTCACCGTCGACACGCAGGAGGAAAGGCATTGAGAAAAATGCTTGGTTCGATCGTCTTCGTCGCGGGCCCGTTGTTCGCGCAGCCGGCATCGCGGCTGTCCGAGGAAGCGATGCAGTTCGTGAGCGTGGATTCACCCGTCGTTGCCCTGGTCGGCGTCCAGGTCGTCGATGGAACCGGGGCGCCGCCGAAGGCGGGCCAGACGATCCTCATCGAGAACGGGCGCATCGCCGCCGTCGGAAGCGCGGACGAGGTCGCGGTCCCGGCGGCAGCTCGAAGGCTCGAGCTTTCGGGGCACACGGTGATTCCGGGCATCGTGGGGATGCACAACCACACGTTCTACACGACGGCGAAGCGCGAGTCGCAGATGAACGTGACGTCTCCCCGGCTCTATCTCGCGAGCGGGGTCACCACCATCCGCACCACCGGGAGCTTCTCGCCGTACAGCGAGATCAACCTGAAGCGGTCCATCGAGAACGGGGAGATCGCCGGTCCCAGGATGCACGTGACCGGACCTTACATCTCGGGGAAGGGCGCGGACACGACGATGGCCCAGGTCACGACTCCCGAGGACGCGCGGCGGGTCGTAGGGTACTGGGCGGACGAGGGCGCGACCTGGTTCAAGGCGTATACGCTCATCTCGCGCGCGGAGCTCGAGGCGGCAATAGACGAGGCCCATCGCCGCGGCCTGAAGTTCACCGCCCACCTCTGCTCGGTGACGTTCCGCGAGGCCGTCGACCTCGGGATCGACGGGCTGGAGCACGGGTTCTTCACCAACACCGAGTACGACCCCGACAAGAAACCCGACGAGTGCCCAACGGACAATCAACGGCATCTGCAACGGATGGATATCGGCGGGGAGCAGGTCCAGGCGACGGTGCGACACATGATCGCGAACGGCGTCGCCCTTACTTCCACGCTCGCGGTGTACGAGCTCTATGTCCCCGGTCGTCCGCCGCTCGAGGATCGCGTCTTGAAGGCGATCGCCCCCGAGGCGCGCGAGGAGTACCTGGAACAGCGGAAGGAGATCGCGACAGCCGCGAAAGAGTCGGTGATGGGGGATATCTTTCCCCGCGCGCAGGCGTTCGAGCACGCGTTCTACAAGGCCGGCGGGCTCCTCGCCGCGGGAGTGGATCCCACGGGCAACGGGGGGGCGCTGCCGGGCTTCGGAGATCAGCGCAACTACGAGCTTCTGCTCGAGGCGGAGTTCACTCCCGCGGAGGCGCTCCAGATCATGACCCTCAACGGCGCCAAGGTGCTCGGCGTCGACGCGGATCTGGGGAGCATCGCGGCGGGAAAGATCGCGGACCTGGTGGTCATCGAGGGCGACCCGGTCGCGCGTCACGACGAGATCCGGAAAGTGGTGACGGTCTTCAAGGACGGCGTCGGCTACGACTCGAAGAAGCTCATCGACTCGGTCGAGGGCCTGGTGGGGATTCAGTGAGAACCCTCGTCCGGCTTCTCCTGGTATCGAGCCTCGCCGCGGCCCGGGTCCAGGCCCAGGAACCGGAAGCGCCCTTCGACGTTCGCGCCCACTACGAGAAACGGGAGGTCATGATCCCCATGCGGGACGGGGTGAAGCTCTTCACCATCCTGTACGAGCCGAAAGACCGATCCCGGACCTACCCGTTTCTCCTGCTGCGAACCCCCTACTCCATTCCTCCTTATGGGCCCGACGAGTATCCCGCGCAGATCGGACCTTCGCCCGAGTTCGACCGCGATGGGTTCATCTTCGTGTTCCAGGACGTGCGAGGGAAGTTCCGCTCCGAGGGAGAGTTCGTGGTGATGCGGCCTTACGTGCCCAGGAAGACCACGAAGGTCACCGACGAGAGCACCGACAACTACGACACCATCGAGTGGCTTCTCGAGAACGTCCCGAACGACAACGGCCGGGCCGGTCAGTACGGAGTGTCCTATCCCGGATTCCAGACGGTCATGGGGATGATCGACGCTCACCCCGCGCTCAAAGCTTCCTCCCCGCAGGCATCGCCCTCCGACATGTTCCTCGGGGACGACTGGCATCACAACGGCGCGTTCCGGCTCATGTACGCCTTCAGCTGGCTCTCGGCGAACGCCCGCGTCCGGGATGGAGTCACGACCGAGCGGGAAAAAGCGTTCGACTACGGCACTCCCGACGGCTACCGGTTCTTTCTCGAGCTCGGTTCCATCGCCAACGTCAACGAGCGCTACTTCGGCTACTCCGTTCCCACCTGGAACGAGTTCATGGACCACGGGACCTACGACGACTATTGGAAGGAACAGGTGGTCCTGCCGCATCTGAACGACATCGAGCACGCGATCCTGAACGTCGCCGGATGGTTCGACGCCGAGGATTTCTACGGGCCCATGACCATCTACTACGAGATCGAGAAGCGCAACCCGGAGAACGAGAGCGTTCTCGCCGTCGGCCCGTGGCTGCACGGGGGCTGGAACCGGATGGACGGGGCCTCTCTCGGGAACGTGCCGTTCGAGTCGAAGACCGCGCACTATTTCCAGAAGGAGATCCACCTCCCGTTCTTCCGCCACCATCTCAAGGACGCGCCGGACCCGGAGCTTCCCGAGGCCTACGTCTTCGAGACCGGCTCGAACGTCTGGAAGAAGTACGCCGACTGGCCGCCTCCCGACGCGGTGGTGAAGAACCTCTACCTGCGCGAGGACGAGGGTCTTTCGTTCGAGCCTCCGAGCGCGACCGCGGAAGCGTTCGACAGCTACGTGAGCGATCCCGAAAAGCCCGTGCCGTTCTCCGGCGAGACCCGGACGACCCAGGGTCACCTCTGGATGATCGAGGACCAGCGCTTCGCGGCGTCCCGCCCCGACGTCCTCGTGTACGAGAGCGAGGAGCTGACGCAAGACGTCACCATCGCCGGTCCCATCATCGCGCACCTCGCGGTATCGACCACGGGCACGGACTCGGACTTCGTGGTCAAGCTCATCGACGTCTTTCCCGGCGACTTTCCCGACAACGAGCCGAATCCGGCGGGAGTCCGAATGGGGCACTTCCAGATGCTCCTCGCGGGCGAGGTGTTCCGCGCGAAGTTCCGGAAGAGCTTCGAGAAGCCCGAGCCCATGGTTCCGGGAGAGATTACGCCCATCGAGTTCGACTTGCGGGACCGCAACCACACCTTCGAGAAGGGCCATCGCATCATGGTGCAGGTCCAGAGCTCCTGGTTTCCGGTCATCGATCGGAACCCCCAGACCTTCGTCGACATCTACAAGGCGCGGGAGGAGGATTTCCAGGTGGCGACGCAGCGGGTCTACCGCTCGCCGGAGAGCCCGTCGTACCTGAGGCTCAACGTGATCCCGAAGGGATCAGCCGAGGTCGGAAGCCCCAGGTAGCCGGGACTTCCGGGAGAGCACTGCATCAATCGAGACCGAGGAACCAGCGGATTCCCTGGTCCACGTCGTCCATCAGATCTCGGGGCAGAGCAATGACGAGCTCCTCCAGATCGGATTTGTTCAGCGTCGCGACCTGGGACGCGTTGACGACCGAGTCCCGCGGGAGACCGGTCTGTCTCCGGCGAAGGAGAGTATTGCCAGGAGCCCGCGACAACACGGTAGTGCTCGTGAGTAAACACACCACAACAGTGTTGATGCGGCTTCGGTTCACCTCATCTCGCTGGAGAACCAGCACCGGATGCCGATAGCCTGGTTCCGATCCGCGAGGTTCTCCCAGCTCCGCCCACCAGACTTGTCCCCGCTCGATCACCGGCGACTCACGAGCGCATTTCTGAGCACTGCTTTTCCGCGATTCCGAAGAGCCACCGCGGCGGCCTCATCGCCCGGCTGACCGGCAAGATCGATTACCTGGTTCCAAGCGTCCGTCGCGTCCGGCGGGAATCGGCGCCGCGCGAGGTATTCGCGGACGGCATCCGCGAAGAGGCGGCTTCGAGACACCTTGAGGCGCCGGGAGCAAAGCTCCACCTCACGAAAGAGCTCATCGGGGATCGAAATGGCGGTCTTCATATCGAGAGTATAACCAGTTATACTCAAGGGTTCAAGACGGCGCCACGGACACGACGAGACTTCGAATGTGGTCGGGCTCACCCGAGTCCGGAGCCCGCGAGTAGATCCTTTTCGACGGCGAGGAGGCGACTTGCGGCACGGGCGTCCGCGCTCTCGAGAGAGTCGTAGGGCTCGACCACCTCGAGGTAGAGCTTGATCTTGGGCTCGGTCCCGCTCGGGCGGACGGCGACGCGGCCGCCGTCCTCGAGGTCGTACAGGAGAACGTTTCCCTCACGGCGATCGTGGAAGGCTCGGATCGGCTCGCCACCGAGCTCGGTCCGGGGCTCGCGTCTCAGGCGGTGCATCGCCTGCTCGATCCGGCGCGCGCCTTCCGCTCCTTCGAGCGTGAAGTTCCGCTGCCGGCTCGCGAAGTATCCATACCGGCGCCTCAGGTCGGCGAGGGCGTCGAGGAGCGTCAGCCCCCGCGCGCGCAGCTCGGCTGCCAATTCCGCGAGCGCGAGACCGGCTCCGATCCCGTCCTTGTCCCGAACCACGGTCCCCACGGTGTAGCCGAGAGCTTCCTCGTACCCGAAGACGAAGCGGACGCCCTCCTCGGCTTCGACGCGCATCGCCTCGTTCGCGATCCATTTGAAGCCGGTGAGCGTGTCCAGGTAGCGCACGCCCAGGGTCGCCGCCATCTTCGAGAGCATCCGCGATGAAACGACGGTCGAGACCACGAGCGGCTTCGTCTCCCGGGTGTGCGAGAGCACGTGGTGAGCGAGGAGGACGCCGAGCTCGTTGCCGTTGAGGACGACGAAGTCCCCGGGGCCGCGCCGCACCGCCGCCCCGAGCCGATCGGCGTCGGGATCGTGGGCCAGCGCGACGTCGCAGGCGTTGCTGTTCGCCGTCGAGAGCAGCAGGTCGAGAGCGCCGGGCTCCTCGGGATTCGGGAAGGAAACGGTGGGAAAGGCGGGATCGGGCTCGGCTTGCTCGGGAACGGGAAAGATCTTGTCGAAGCCGCGCCGCCTCGCCGCCTCCAGGAAGAGGCTCTGCCCGCAGCCGTGAAGGGCGGTATAGGCGATGCGGAGGCTCGGGTCGGCGTTGACACGCGGGGGCAGCGCGGCGAGATAGGCTTCGCCGGCCGAGAGGCATTCCCGAACGAAAGGGGAGGATTCTGTACTCGGAATCCGCGAGGCTCCGGGGGCCTCGGCGATGCGGGCGGCGATCTCCTCGTCCAGCGGGGGAACGATCTGGGCTCCGTTCTCCCAGTACACCTTGTAGCCGTTGTACGCCGGTGGATTGTGGGAGGCGGTGATCATGATTCCGGCGGCGGCGCCGAAATGGCGGACGGCGAACGCGAGAAGGGGAGTCGGGCTCGGGCCGTCGATCCAGTGGACGGCGATCCCCTGAGCGGCGAGGACCGAGGCCGCGTCTTTCTGGAAGACGTCGGAGAGACGGCGCCCGTCCCGGGCCAGCGCGACTCCACGCTCTCTCGCTTCCGGGACGCGGTCGATGACATGGAGCGCCAACCCGTAGGTGACTCTCAAGACGAGCGAGCGGTTCATCCGACTTTCGCCCGCTCCCAGGATGCCGCGGATGCCCGCGGTGCCGAAGGTGAGCGGGCCGGAGAAGCGCGACTCGAGGTCTCGCAGGGCCGACTCGTCGCCGTCGCGCGCGCGCATCAGCAGACTCCCGATCTCCCGGCGGTCTTCCGGATCGACTTCGTCTTCGAGGAACCGCTCGACGCGCGGGAATATATCGAGCATGCGACTCAGTGTGACAGCAGGTAGGCGGCGTAGACCACCATGAAACCAGCGGCGAAGGACGCGGGAACGGTGAGGTTCGACGCGGCGGCCCTTCGCGCCTCCGGGAGCAGATGCTTCGCGCTCAGGAACAGCAGCATTCCGGAGAAGAAGCTCAGGAGCAGCGAAAGGAAGAACGCGGGGAGGGAAAAAAACGACGAGACAACGGCCCCCGCGATCGGGGCGAGGGCGGTGACGAGGAGCATGAGCGCCGTCTGGCGGATGCCGTGCTCGGTCCCGAGCATCACGCCGACGGCGCTCGCCCCGTCCGCGAGCCGGTGAAGCATCACGGCGACCGCGAGCACGAATCCGGTCTCGCCTCCCGCGCGAAACCCCTCGCCGATGATGACCCCGTCGAGGAAGCTGTGCACCGCGAGTCCGAGAGCTCCCCCGAAGCCCGCGATGCGCGCGGTTTCCGGGGCGTGACGGCCCTTCTCCAGGGCGTAGAACACCGCGAAGCCGAGGGCCGCCGCCGCCCAGACGACGTAGGAGGGTAGCGTCGAGCCCGACTCCACGAAGAAATGGAACGCGTCGGGGAGCAGGAAGAACGCGACCCCGCCCAGGAGCGCTCCGGCGCAGGAGGCGAAGACCACCGATTTGTGCCCGCGAAGGACGAGGGCCCCGAGGCCGCTCAGGAGAGTGACCAGGAAAGCCGCCAGGGACGCGACGAATGCCGATGTCAAGGCTCTACCATTCCGTGCGGCGACATTCTAGACCAGGCGAAAGCGGGAAGAAGGCGTGGTGTCGGCCCTGCGCACCAGGTACTCTCTTCCCGGGAGGAGCAAATGCCGAACGAGCCGAAAAGGCGCCTCGACGGCAGTGCTGGCGACGTCGCTCTACCGACAGCTGGCGCCGGATCGAGGGAAACTCTTCTTCTCCCCGTACAGCATTTCCGCTGCGCTCGCGATGTGCCAGGCGGGCGCTTCGGGAGTCACACGCGACGAGATTGAAACGACGCTGGGACACGCGGGAGCGGGCGACCGCCTGGTCGAAGTCTTCTCCGAGCTCCAGCAGGTGCTTGCGAGCCGCGCCCGGCCGGCGCCCGAGCCGTTTCACCTTTCGGTCGCGAACGCCCTGTGGGTTCAGCGCGGGTACGAGGTGAACGCCGCGTTCGTCGAGACACTGCGAAACAGGCTTGGCGCCGACGTAAGCGAAAACGATTTCGTTCATCGAGGACAAGCCGACGGGAACGGTCCTCTTTCTCGGTCGCGTCCTGGATCCGATCGGTTAGAGTATTTTCGACAGTGGTCAAAAATACTCGCGAGTATTTTTGACTATGGGTCAAAACACGAGTAGGCTGCGAAACGGTTCGCGGAATCCGCGTGCTTCCTGCCATGGCGTTCCTTCGAACTCTAGTGTGAGCCGGGCCGAGTCGACATCCCGGTAGCGAAAAAACCTGCTTGACAAGCGGAATGGATTCCGGGTAGATTACCCGCCTCAGTCGAAAGGCGATCCAGCGGCCAAGACTGACCCAGGTGCCCAAGCTTGTGAAGTGGGGGCGGATCTGGGTGTGCCCGACTTGTCCTCTCTAGATAGGATCCGAGGGGGAAAAATCGGAGTGACAAGGGTCATACCCTGGTTGGGATCTCCGTCCTCACTTCTTCACAAGTTCACAGGCCCTAGCTGACTTCCGCCAGTAGCCTCTTCTTGCTCTCCGACCACTCTCTCTGAGAGAGAATCTCCGGTCCGAGCTCGATCACCCTGGGAAGCATCTGGTAGATCTTCAACTGGGTCCACTCCGCGCCGCTGCGGGTGCGAGAGCCCCTCTGGTTGAGCTCCGCGGCAATCTTCGACAACGGATGATCGCCGGCGATCATCGCGATGATGGTGGCGACCACGTCCTTCTCCGCGGGGTTCACTTCGAGGTGCTGGCAGTCGGTCGAGATACGGAGGCCATAGGGGATCGGGCGTCTCCCCTCGGGCGCCTCCCGTACCCCCTCCCGTTCCCACTCGATCGCGGCGAGACGCCAGCCCTCCTTTCGCTTGCTCTCGACGGCGCCGGGCGTCGGAAGGGTGGTCACGGGCTCCCGGAATCTTTCGACTTCTCGCATCGCACACACCTCCTCCCGGCTCTCGAAGCAATGCACGTGCCACGCGAAAGACCGCCAAAAGGTCGAGTTTTCGAGCGCCGATCGCCCGCGCTCGTTCGGCTTTGGGAAGCGCCGTGCCCGAATCCGGACTAGAGATTCAGGTGTTCCTTCAGTCGGCGCGTCTGCGAGCGGGACACGGGAATCTCGGTCCCGGCCCGATCGGCCATCTTGAGCTGAATGGTGCGGTTGAACCAGGGAATCACTTCCTGGATGCGCTCCAGGTTGACGATGTAGCCTCGATGGACCCGCCAGAACGTTGCCGGGTCGAGGACCGCGGAGAGCTCGTCCAACGTTCTCAGGTTCGAGGTGCCGCTCACCTGCTCGGTGACCAGGGTGACCACGCCGTCCTCGACGCTCGCGTAGACGATGTCCGCGGCATCGACGAGCATGAAGCGCTCGCCGACCTTGACCACCACCCGCTTCTGCCGCGGACCCCGCTCGAGAGCTCCCAGAAGCCGCTCGAGGTGGGCTTCGATCGGCTCTCCCTCCCGCTTCCGCTTCGCCGCGCGGCCGACCGCCTGCCGAAGCCGGGTCTTGTCCACGGGCTTCAGAAGGTAATCGATGGCGTTGACCTCGAACGCCTTGATGGCGTACTGGTCATAGGCGGTCACGAAGACGATCTGAGGGACATCGTCGTCCGCCATGAGCTCGCGCACCACTTGAAACCCGTCGAGCCCCGGCATCTGGATGTCGAGAAACAGGAGATCGGGGGACAGCTCCCGCGCGAGCTCCACTGCCTGGACGCCGTTCGATGCCTGTCCCACGATCTCGACGTCGGGAACGGACGCGAGGAGGAAGCAGAGCTCGTCCCGGGCCAGCTGCTCATCGTCGGCGACGAGGGCGCGCACGGACATGTCTCAGCTCGCGCGGAGAAACGAAACGTCCACGTCCGGGATCTCGACCCGGGCGATGGTCCCGCGCTCGGGGTCGCTCTCGAGCTGAAGCTGGTACTGGGGCCCGTAGATCACCTTGAGGCGTTCGTTCACGTTGGAGAGGCCGATTCCGAGTCCGCTCTCGGAGCTCTCTTTCTGGGGGAAGCCGACGCCGTTGTCCTCGATCTCGATGACAGCGCTTCCGAGCCCGCGCCGCGCGCGGATGACGATGCGCCCGCCTTCGAGGCGTGACCCCACGCCGTGCTTCACCGCGTTCTCGACCAGCGGCTGGATGATCATCGAGGGGACGTAGGATTCGAGCGCGTCGTCATCGACCTTCTTCTCGACCACGAGCTTTCCGCTTCCGAAGCGAACCGACTCGATGTCGAGGTAGGAATCGATGAACTCCAGCTCCTCCTTGAGGGGAATGAAGTGATCCTGTTCCTGGAGCAGCTTTCTCAGGATGCTCGAGAGCTTGCGTATGAGCATTCGGGCCACTTCGGGATCGGTTCTGGTGGCGGAGGCGATGGTGTTGAGGGTATTGAAGAGGAAATGAGGGTTGATCTGGCTCGAGAGCGCCTGGAGCCTCGCGCGGATCACCAGGACCTCCTGCTCCGCGAGCTTCCTCTCGAGCCGCACGTTGTTCCAGATCTTCAAAGGGATTCCGAGCGCGGCGAGGGTGCTGATGTAGATGGAGAGAAGGACCCAGGGATTCTCCGAGGAGAGGTGGAAGACGAGGTTCGGGGCCTCGGAGCCGATGAAGATGCGGAGGGACTCGAGCGCGACGGTAACGGTGAAGATGGCGATCTGCCAGTCGAACACCCGGTCCCGGATTGCGGTCTTTCCGATGCGGATGAGGTTCAGGAAGATGAGGGGCGAGAAGCTCCAGATGTCTTCCTTCCGGCAGAAGTGGCGCACGATGCCACCGCTCACGCCGTAGAGCACCCCCAGCGGGAGCGCCAGGAGCTCCCCCTTCAGAGCCGCCGGGGCTCCGACCATGAGACCGACTCCCACGCCGGTGAGCGGCCCGGTCAGGAGTCCCACGAGCATCGTTCCCGACAGCGAGAGATCGGCGGCGGCGTAGTTCAGGAGGAGGCGTATGGCGACGCCGAACGAGAGCAGCATCCCCGATAGCAGGGCGAAGATGAGCTTTTCCTTGAGGGAAAGCTCCGTCTTGAGCAGCAGGCGCTTGAACGCTCCGAACCGGCTCAAGAGGCTCGCGATCGAGGCCATGACCCCGAGCTTCACCAGCACGGTGATCATCACCAGCTGGTCGGGTGAGAGCGTACGATCCATCTCGAAGAGGTGCCTAGAGAATACTCGATCCTGGTGTAAGAAGGGGGATGTCTCCACATCCCCTTTCTTGCACTCTCATGGTCTCGCGTGGAGAGAAAGCGTCAAGCGGGCTTTCCGTCCCGCGGCTTCGGGGAAGCGAAACGAAGCGCTCTCCCCCAGGATGCGGGCGTTCACCTCGGGAAGGGCCGATCGCACGATCCGGGCGTCCGTGGGGGCTCCGGACTCGTCGAGCGTGAGCTCGAGGACGATCTCGCCGATGAGCGGAACTCCGAGAGGGCTTTCGAGTTGAGGAATCAGCTGCGGGTCGAGGGAGACGGAGACGATCTCGGTGCCCGGACCCTCGACGACGCGCGGGGTAACCGCGACCACGAGGAAAAAGCTATAGGGGCGAAGGCTCTCGTAGAGTTTTCCGCGCTCGTCGGAGTCCTCGAAGTCGCGGAAATGGGACAGGTAGTCGCTCGCCGATAGCTGCAGGTCGTGGCTCGAGAAGACGTAGGTCTGGCCCATCCGGAGCTCGACCTCCCGATCGAACCCTCTTACCGTTTCCTCGCCTCGCGCCAGGCGTGCAGTCGCCGTCGACTTGAACGTGCCGCGCTCGAGGAAGTCCTTCAGGTCGAAGCTCATCTCCAGAGCGCGCGTTCGCTTCGCGAGGACCAGCCGGGCGATCGAGCCGTCCACGCTCACGGTCTCGCTGGCGAGGGTCGCGACGAAGGCTTCGGGAACCTTGCGGGCGATGGTCGCGAGCCACTGGGACTCGCTGACCCCGGTGCCGTCGGTATTGACGAAGAACGATAGCTTCTCCATCACGGCAAAATCCGGGCTCACGCTGCGGGCCTCGTACACCCGCACGTCCAGCACGAGATTGGCGGGGACGTCCGCGGCCCCGGCGGACGCGCCAGCGAGCGCGATTGCCAGAAGCCCCGCGGCGCACTTCTCCCTTGCCACTCCCATAACCTACCCCAGGTTGACGCTCGGCCGGATCTGCTCGGTCTGGATCAATTGCGTGATGATCCGCGCCGTGTGGTAACCGCAGCTGTGAGCGCGCTCGAAGATCTCGGCGACGCTCAAGGGAGCGTGCAGGCATCCCCAGATCTGCCGGGCGTCCGCCTGGCCCTCGTCTTCGTTCCAGATCAGAGACGGCCGGTTCCGCTCGAGCAGGGTCGCCGGGGCGGGGAGCTCCTCGAGCAGCATCTTCAGCTCGTCCTGGAGCCGGACGGAGTCCATCATCAGCGCCATCGCGGGAACGGTGATCCCGGGGTCGGGGCCGTCCGCCACCGGTTCGACGCCGCGGCTCTCGAAGAGAAATCCGCCGTCGAGCTCCGTCTGAAACAGATGGTGCACGGCCTCGTCGCCTCTGCGGTGCCCGAACTGGGCCCGGTAGATGTTCCCGTTCTGGAAGTAGAGACGCGCGAGGACGTCTTCGTTGGCCGAGAGGGTCATGACCCCGGTCTGCGCCGAGCTGATGAGCGTCTGGACCACCGTAGCCAGGTCGAAGTACTGCAGGTCGCCCTGGAGCTCCTTCTTGGTGGCGCGGTCCGGGAGGTCCTCGAGGACGCCGACCAGCCTGCGGGCCAGGATGATGGCGAGCTGGCTGGCGAAGCCTGTGTGGTTCGCCATGAGATCCTCGAAGAGCGAGCGGTCGATGACCAGTAGCTCCGCCTGCTGGGGAACGCGGACTTCGTTGTTGCGCTGCGAGCCGGTGAGGAGCGCGAGCTCGCCGAAGCAGTCGCCCCGCCCGAGGTAGGCGAGGGGCGGACCTTCTCCTGGATTCGCGATCTCGACGACGCCCGATTTCACCACGAAAAGACTGTCGCCGGGATCGCCCTTCTGGAAGACGAGATCTCCCGCCTGGTACTGCGACGTGCCGCCCTGGCTCACGATCGTGCGGATCACGGAGTCGGGCATCTCGCGGAAGAGCTCCGCTTCCCGCAGGAAACCTATGTCGTCGAGCTCTCCGAAATCCTCAGTGCTCATTCCTCTTCCGTGCCCATGCGGGTTCTCAACGCTCCAAGGGGAGACCGACCGATCTCGGCGCGCGAGATTCGAAGGGTGGCCGATTATAGTAAAATAGCCTTCGCGATGTCCAAGCAGCAGCACCTTTTGCTCTTCGCCATCTACCTGCAAGGCGCCACCTAGCGCGCCGCGGGCGGCTACCCCTCTATCTATTTCTCTGGTAAGGCTTTCCAGTTTCCCGCGCGGGACCGTGCTCCCGGCGGGCGGTATCGACGAGGTGATGACGATGTTGACTGCGATGAATCCCGCCGACGTCCACGGCACTCTGAAGAAGCACATGCTGGTGGACGGCCTCGACTTGGTGTTCGATCTCAAGCGAAGCCAGGGGTCTTATATATACGACAGCCGGAACGGACGCCGGTTCCTCGATTTCTTTTCGTTCTTCGCGACCCAGCCCGTGGGACTCAACCATCCGAGGATGGTGGAGCCCGCTTTCAAGGAAAAAATGGCGGAAGTCGCGATCCACAACCCCAGCAACTCCGACGTCTACACCGTCGAGATGGCCGAGTTCGTGGATACGTTCGACCGCGTCGCCATCCCGCGCGAGCTTCCCTACCTCTTCCTGGTCGCCGGAGGCTCGGTCGCGGTGGAGAACGCCCTCAAGACGGCGTTCGATTGGAAAGTCCGCAAGAACCTGGCGCGGGGACGCGGCGAGAAGGGAAGCCTCGTCCTGCATTTCCGCGAGGCGTTCCACGGGAGAACCGGCTACTCGATCTCGATGACCAACACCGCCGATCCCCGGAAGACGATGTACTTCCCCAAGTTCGACTGGCCGCGGATCGACAATCCCAAGCTCCGGTTTCCCGTCGCCTCCCACACCGACGAAGTGATCGCGGCGGAGAAGGAAGCGGTGCGCCAGATCGAGAAAGCGGTAAAGGACCATCCCGACGAGATCGCGGCGCTCATCATCGAGCCGATCCAGGGCGAGGGGGGAGACAACCACTTCCGGCCGGAGTTCCTGCGAAAGCTCCGCGACCTCGCCGACGAGCACGAGTTCCTGTACATCGTCGACGAAGTGCAGACCGGCGTCGGGCTCACGGGAAAGATGTGGGCCTACCAGCATTGCGACTTCACCCCCGACGTCCTGGTGTTCGGAAAGAAGACCCAGGTCTGCGGCATCCTCGCGGGTCGGCGCATCGAAACCCCACGCGATGAGTCTTCCCAGCGCCGCCTGAAACTGAGCATACACGCGCGCGCTGACGGCGTAGACCATCTGCTGGTGGAACCGTATGTCGAAAACCGACGGATTGAGG
>DAISKN010000034.1:0-18612 GCA_036820975.1 Acidobacteriota bacterium
CCGACGCTTCTCGAGATGGCCGGCGTCGGGCCGTTGGCCGGGGCCGAGGCGAGAAGCCTCGCACCACTTCTCCGCGGAGGCTCGCTACCCTACCTCACGGCTTTCGCCGAGAGCGCTCCGGCGAGAGCCCAGTTTCCGGAACAGGAGAAGATCTACCTTCCCGGGATTCGGGGGAAGTGGCGCATGGTGCGGACCGACCGCTGGAAGCTCATCCAGATCCCCCGATCCGAGGGAGATCTCCACGAGCTCTATGACCTCGTCGACGATCCGGGCGAGACGAAGAACCTCTTCGCCGATCTCGCCGGCGAAGCGGCGAAGCTCCAGCCGCTGCTCGATGCCTGGATGGCCGGAGATCCCCTGGGCGACAGCGAGTCCGCGGGGGAGGAAGGTCTGGAGGAACTGGACCCCTCGGCCCTGGAGCAGCTGAAGACTCTGGGCTATATCCAGTAACTCCTCTCGAGAGCGGCACTTTGACAGTTCCCGGCGCGGTTCTACCGCTTGCGGGACGAGCTCGAAGTCATACCTGGTTCAGGTGTCGCTTGCCGATCGCCTCGGATCGCCCGGAGCGCGCGCCTCGTTGCGGAGATCTTCGGCCCAGGGATGCGCAGAGAGCGGACCGCAGTGTCCAAAGGCGCTCGCCTCCTGACGAGCGGCTTCAGATCCAGCACCATTCGACAGGGATACCCCTCTCCCAGGCGGGCGAGACCGAACCGGTCGTAGAATCGCGCCGCGGTTTCGTCGATGGCGTCGGTGACGAACAGGCGAAACGCCACCGGCCCGGTCCGTGCGAGCTGGAGCGTGAGGCCCAGAGCTTCCTCGAATAGGAACCGCCCCAACCCCTGGCCTTGAGCGCGCTCGTCCACCGCGAGACGCGCGAGAAGGACCGCGGGGATGGGAAATCGAGGCAGCCGGTCGAGGGGTGGGATCGGCGATAGGCTGCTGCGCTCCACACTGGCGGTCGCGAGGGTGAAGTAGCCCGCGAGTCGTTCCCTTCCGCTCGATACGTCAATCGCGAGGAACGTCCTCGCCAGAAGGTCCTTCTCGGGGTGTCGAAGAGCGTATCGCTTGAGATAGTCGACGAGCGACTCGTGCTGGTTTCGAAAGTCGCGGAGGAGCGGTCGATGACGCCGGTCGAGCACCTCGATCCGGAGGGGCACCGCTATGCCGCGCCGCCTTTAAATCGAAGCTTCGGCGGCCTTCGCCTCGGTTCGGCGATGCGCGACAGGACTTTGCGCAGTGCTGGCGTCGGAGAGAAGCCACGGTCGAGCACCTCCGCCAGTCGCTCCACTTCCAAGTCTGTCAGCTCGATGCGCCCGACGATTCCCGCGCGGCCACGCTGCCGAAGGCGGTCGAGGAGAGGGCTCTCGAGTGCCTCGACGTCACGACCGCGCCGGGCTTCGATACTGCGGCCCGCCTCGGCTTGTCGGACCACCCAGGAAGCGAGCAAGGCGATCTCGCGAAGGAGATCGGCCCTCTGGTTCTGGCGCAGGCCGAGTCGCTCACGGAGACGATCGAGCTCCTCGTCGAGCACGGCGTTCGATTGGGCTTGAAAGCGCGACACCGGTCTTTCCCCCTCTGAGTAAGATACTACTCACAGGGAAATCCGGCAACTCGTCGAGCTATCCGTATCGCGGGCGCCGCAACGCTATCGTGCGTAGAAGCCGCGGATGGCGTCCGCGACGCGCTCGACTGCCGCCGTCGGGAGCGCGGGGTAGAGCGGAAGAGACAGGATCTCGCCGCAGGCTTTCTCTGCGTTGGGGCAGCTCCCCCGGCCCTGACCGAGGCTCTCGTACGCCCCCTGGAAGTGCGTCGGAATCGGGTAGTGGATCAGCGTTTCGATTCCGCGCTCCTTCAGGTGCGCCGCGAGAGCGTCGCGGTTCGGGGCGCGGATGACGAAGAGGTGCCGGGCCGACGTGCAGCCTTCTCGAACGGCGACCGGACGGACGCCCGAGCCTTCGAGCGCCTCTTCGTAGAGCCGGGCGAGCTCTCTCCGTCTTTCGTTATTGGACTCCAGATACTTCAACTTCACTCGCAGCACCGCGGCTTGAATCTCATCCAGGCGGCTGTTGATTCCGAACTCGTCGTGGCGGTAGCGGCTCGACTGGCCGCCGTTTCGGAGCCGCTTCAGCTTCGCGGCGATCTCATCGTCCCGCGTCACCACCATCCCTCCGTCTCCGAGGGCGCCGAGATTCTTGGTGGGGTAGAAGGAGAACGTTCCAACACGACCGATGCTTCCCAGGCTCTTTCCGTCGTGCCGCGCTCCGTGGGCCTGACAGGCGTCCTCCACGAAGGCAAGCTCGTGTTGTTTCGCGAGGGCTAGCAGGCCCTCGATATCCGCGGCGTTGCCGTAAAGATGCACCGGCAGGATGGCGCGCGTCTTCGACGTGATGTGGCGGGCCGCGCTCTCGGCGGAGAGAGTCAAGGTCTCCGGCTCGACGTCGGCGAAGACCGGCTTCGCGCCGAGACGACTCACGGCGAGCGCGGTGAAGGCAGCGGTGAGAGGCGTCGTCAACACCTCGTCGCCCGGCCCGACGCCGACGGCCGTGAGGGCGAGGGTGATCGAATCGGTGCCGTTGCCGACTCCTACGGCGTTCCCGCAGTCGAACGACGACACGATCTCCCGCTCGAACGCTTCCACCTCGGGACCGAGGATGAACCAGCCGGAGGCGAGTACTCTCGCGATCGCCGCCTCGATCTCGGACGCGGGCGCCGCGCCTTCGAGAGAGAGGTCGTTGAAACGAACGTCAGGAGACATAGTGCCGGATGTTCTCCCGGTAGAACTCTATGGTGCGTCGGGCGCCCTCGCGGAGATCCACGCGAGGCTCCCAACCAAGCGTTCTCTGGATCTTCCGGTAGTCGGTGTAGAAGTCACCGATGTCGATGCGGCGGCGTTCCTCGGGGAACGGGACCAGCCGGTAGTTCGGCCTCACGCCCGCGACCTCGTAGAGGATCTCGACGAACTCGCGGAGCGACGTGGGAGGCATCGCCCCGAGGTTGAAGACGTCTCCATGCGAATGTTCGCTCACCCCCGCCGTCAGGAACGCATCGACGACGTCGTCGACGTAGTTGAAGTCGCGCTTCTGCTCCCCGTCGCCGTAAAGGAGGATTTCCTCTCCCAGCACCACGCGCCGGATGAACCATCCGGCGAATCCCTGCCGGTTGTGCTTGATGAGCTGGCGCGGACCATAGGTGTTGGTGAGGCGAAGGGAGGTCGTGCGAAGCCCGTACACCTCTCCGTAGATCCGGTGATACATCTCCCCGCTCGCTTTGTTGATTCCGTTGACGTCGGTGGGGTGGAGAGGATGATCCTCGTCCGCGGGGAGGCGCACCGGTCGTCCGTAGATCTGGCGGGTGCTGGCGTAGACGATGTGAATCCCGGGGCTCACCTTGCGGCAGACCTCGAGAATGGCGAGCTGGCTCTTGCAGTTGATCTCGAGGTCGGTCATGGGGTCGGTCATGCTGTCGATGTGGCTGACCTGGCCAGCGAGGTTGAACAGCACATCCTGGCCGGAGACGAGGTACTGCATTCCGTTCGCGTCCCGCACGTCGGCGATATTGACCTTCACCCTGGACTCGATGCCGTCGATGTTGAAGAGGTTCCCTCCATAATCGGGAATCAGGGAATCGACGAGGAGAACGTCCGCCCCGAGCGGGAGCAGCGCCCGCGCGAGGTTGCTTCCGATGAAGCCGAGTCCGCCCGTGATGAGGACTTTCTTGCCCTCGTAGCTCTCCCGGCGGCGATCAGCGGACGGCGGTCTCACGGTCCCGGGCCGGCGTCTGTCCGGACACTGCGGCAGCCGGCACCTCCAGATGCACTTTGCGGATCACGAGGTCGTTCCAGAGACGGGCGAGGTCCAGGAGCGTACGCGCTACCCTGCGAAAATTGAAGAACTGGCTCCGGCCGTAAGCCCGGTGGTAGTGATGGACGGGCACCTGCTGAATCCGGTACCCGTGGTCCTGGACCTTCTTCATCAGCTCGACGCAGATGACGCCGCTGTCCTTGGTGAGCTCCACCTTTTCGAAGATTGCCCTCCGGAAGAGGCGAAAATCACAGTCGACGTCCTTGAGATCGAGCCCGAACGCGAAGCGCACGAACCAGTGATAGACGCGCCCGATGATCGCGCGGTGGAGCGGATCGGAACGGCCTATCTTGACCCCGTTCACGAAGTCGCTCCCCTCGCCCCAGACGGCGAACAGGCTCGCCATCTCGCGGGGATCGTACTGAGCGTCGCCGTCGGTGTAGAAGACGAGATCCTTCGTCGCCGTCAGGAATCCCGTGCGGAGGGCGCCGCCGTAGCCGCGGTTTTTCGGGTGATGGACCACGCGCAGCTCGGGAAACACCGCCTCGAGCTCCGAGAGGACCTCGGCCGTATGGTCGGCGCTTCCGTCGTTCACCACCACGATCTCGTAGTCGTCGGCGAGCCGCCGCGCGGCGATCCGGGCGGCGACCACCATGCTGGCGATGGTGCCGGCGTCGTTGTACGCGGGAAAGACGATGGAGAGCTCCACGCGCTTCTGAGAATTCTTGTCCATGACTGAAAAGAAACGGGGTAAGTATACGATACCTTCGATGGCGGGAACACTTTACGTGGTCTCGACGCCGATAGGCAACCTCGAGGACCTGAGCCCCCGCGCGCGCGACGTCCTCGCCCGGGCGGACATCATCGCCTGCGAGGATACCCGCGTTACGGGAAAGCTTCTCCGTCGTTTCGGAATTCGAACGCCGTCGGTGAGCTACCACGAGCACAACGAGCACGTGCGCGCTTCGGAGCTCCTCGGGCGCCTCGAAGAGGGGAAGGACGTGGCTCTCGTCTCCGACGCCGGGACCCCCCTGGTGTCCGATCCAGGGTACCGGCTCGTGCGAGCGGCGCGGGAGGCCGGAGTCGCGGTCCGGGCAATCCCGGGGCCGAGCGCGGTTCTCGCGGCACTCGCCGTTTCCGGCCTCCCCACGTCCCGGTTCACCTTTGTGGGATTCCTTCCCCCGAAAGGGAGGGCGCGGGAGATTGCCGTCTTTTCGCTCGCCTCGTTCGACCACACCGTCGTTCTCTTCGAGTCCGGGGCCCGGATCGCGCGGCTTCTCGCGGAGCTCTCGACCGCGCTCGGGCCGAGGGAGGCAACCGTCCTGCGCGAGATGACCAAGCTCCACGAGGAGCACCGCTCGGGAACCCTCCCCGATCTCGCGGCGTGGGCGGCCTCGCGCTCGTTCAAGGGCGAGGTGACTCTCGTCCTCGGCGGAAAGCCTGCGGAACCTCCGCGGGCGGCGTCGGTCTCCTCGCTCGAGCCCCGTTTCCTGGAGCTCCGCGCCCAGGGACTCTCGGCGCGCGCCGCCGCCAAGCTCCTCGCGAAAGAGCTCGGCCTTTCCTCGAGGGTGGTCTATAAAGAGCTCGCCGGAGAAAAGGAGTCCTCGGGATGAACCTCTTGTCGCGCATGCGGGAGGAAGGCGACTTCGAGCAGGTGATCGCCTTGAACGATCGCGCCTGCGGGCTCTCGGGCTTCATGGTCCTGCACGACACCTCGCGCGGTCCCGCCTCGGGCGGAATCCGGATCTATCCCTACGAGACCGAAGAGGCGGCGCTCACCGACGGTTTCCGTCTCGCGCGGGCGATGACGTTCAAGGCCGCCGCCGCCGATCTCCCCGTCGGCGGGGGCAAGATCGTCCTCAGGGAATCGGGCTCGCTCGTCCGCGAAGAGGCGCTGAAGGCGGTGGGGCGCGCCCTCGAGGTCCTCGGCGGACGCTTCCTCGCGGGTCGGGACGTCGGGGTTCCCGTCGCGGACGGCGCCTGGGTCCGGAGCGAGACGAGCTTCATGGTGGACGAATCCGAAGCGGGGGTCGGCGACCTCAACCGGGCGACGGCGATCGGCGTCGAGGCCGGAGCGCGGGCCGCGCTCGCGTTCGCCACCGGGGCGTCGAGCTGGAAAGGCGCGAGGGTCGTCCTGCAGGGCGCGGGGGGTGTTGGAACCTGGCTCGCGCGGATTCTCGCGGAGAATGGCGCCGAGCTCTTCGTGAGCGACCCGAACTCCCGCGCTCTCGAGGCGCTGCGGACCTGGGCCGCGTTCCACGAGATCGAGCCGGACCGGGTCTTCTCGATCGAGTGCGACGTCTTCGCACCCTGCGCCATCGGAGGGGTTATCGATTCCGCCCGCGCGCGGATGCTCGGGGCCAGGGCCGTCGCCGGTTCGGCGAACAACGTGCTCGCGTCCGGAGAGGCCGGGGAGGTGCTCTTCTCCCGAGGCATCGCTTACGCCCCGGATTACCTGGTGAACGCCGGAGCCCTTATCCAGGGGGTGCGTTTCCTCCGGAGGGGAGAGCGCTCCAGCCCCGGGGCGCTAGAGGCGATCGGAGAAAAAACCGGCGACCTTCTCGCGCGTTCCCGAAAAGCGGGTGTCCCTCCGGAGGCGCTGCTGGAGAAAGAGACTCTCGCGCGGCTCGGGGCCGGCCGGGGGTGGCGCCGCTGGTTCACTCCCGGGCGGCCTACCGAAACCGCCTGAGTTGACCGGCGGGGGCGCAGATCCTATAATTTCAAGCTCCCAACCACGGCATCTGCCACTCCGGACCCTCTCGTGATTTCGGATAATAGGGGTCAGTGGGCTCTGCCGTCGAAAACAGGAGGTCGAATGGCTCAGAAGAAAACTCGCTCCAAGACCGGTATCAAGAGCAAGAGAGCGGGACGCGCCCCCAGCGAGATCGAGCATTTCGAGAAGGCGATCGATGGCCTGGAGAAGGCTATTCGGGCGCTCTACAAAGGCGAGTTCGACAAGGCCAAGGAGCAGCTCGAACGGTTGAAAGAGGGTTACGCCAACGAGGGGGAGCTCATGGACCGCGTGAACACCTACCTCGCGGTCTGCGAGAAAAAGCTCGCCCCCCAGAGACGCCCGAAGACGACGGAAGAGATGGTCGCCTACGGCGTGATGCTTCACAACGACGGCGACTCCCGGGAAGCGATCAAGATGCTCGGCAAGGCGCTCGAGGCGGAACCGCAGAACTCGCATATCGAGTACTGCCTGGCCGCGGCCCACGCGAAGATCGGCGACGGCGCCGCGACCGCGAAGCACCTCCGGCAGGCTATCCTGGCGGACCCCCTCAGCCGGATTCACGCGCGCGCCGACGATGATTTCGCCCCTGTGCGCCACACGGCCGAAGTCGTGGCCCTGCTTTCCGAAAGCTGAACCGGCGAGATTCGAGGTGATCTACGGTCTCCGCGTGTTCGCCGTCGGCGGCGGGACGGGGCTCTCCGGGCTCCTCGCGGGCCTGAAACGATTCGTCGATCCGCCCTCGGCGGACGCGGGCACGAGCCGCGACAGCGTGTACTTCGCCGACCTCACGGCGATGGTGGCGGTGACCGACGACGGCGGGAGCTCGGGCCGCCTTCGGGACGAGTTCCAGATGCTCGCCCCCGGCGACATTCGCAACTGTCTGGTGGCGCTGTCCGCGGACGAGTCGCTTCTCTCCTCTCTCTTCCAGTACCGATTCGAGGGCGGCGGAGACCTGCGCGGCCACAACTTCGGAAACCTGTTCCTCACCGCGCTCACTTCCGTGACCGGGGATTTCGCCGAGGCCGTCCGGGCGGCGAGCCACGTGCTCGCGATCAAGGGACGCATCTTCCCGTCGACGACGGTGAGCACGTCCCTCGTCGCCGAGCTCGAGGACGGGCGCACGGTTCGCGGGGAGACCAGCATCAGCCGCGCGGACGCCCGTATTCGCCGGGTCTTTCTGGAGCCGCCCGGAGTACCGCCGCCCGAGGAGGCTCTCGACGCCTTGAAGCAGGCGGACCTCGTTCTCATCGGCCCCGGCTCACTCTACACCAGCTTGATTCCGAATCTCCTCGTTCCCGGCGTTTCCGAAGCCCTGGCGGCGAGCGACGCCCTCGTGGTGTTCGTGTCGAACGTGATGACCCAGCCGGGCGAGACCACGGGCTACGATCTGAAGGACCATGTGGATGCGCTCTTCGCGCACTCTCCGGGGCTTCGTCTCTCCTGCGTGCTCGCCAACTGCGCGCCCATCGATGGGGCGGCCCTCGCCCGCTATCGAGAAGAGGGCGCGGTGCCGGTGAGCGTCGACCGCCCCGCGCTTCCCTGTCCCCTGGTCCTCGAGCCGCTGCTTTCGCCGGGTCCGGTCGTGCGCCACGACGGGGTCAAGACCGCGCGGGCGCTCCAGGACCTTTTCCATCGAGCGCGGCTCGGCTCCGGGGTCGGTCGCGCGCGATGACGCTGACCGTAGCCCTTTGGCCCGATCGCAGCGGATACGCCTCGCTCGATCTCCTGGGAAAGCCGGTGTGGCGGAGGACTCTCGCGGCGGCCCGCGGGCTCGGCGCAGGGAGAACGTTGTGGGTTCGAGAGCGCGGGAGGAGCTTGCCCGATGGATTGGACGGAATGGACGCGGTCGATCCTCGCGAGCTCTCTTCGCTCAGGGAGATCGTGCTCGTGCTCTCGGCGGAGCTTCCTTGCCTCACTCCGGCCAGCTTGAAGAGTCTCCTGAAGAACGGAGGCTCCCGACCCCACGCTCTTTTCGAGCCCGGGGGGAGCCGCGCCCGCGCCGTCGCCGCCCGCGCTTCCGAATGGAAACGGGCGCTCGCGGGATTCCCCGCTACCGGCGCGAGCGACGTCGTCGACAGGCTTTCTCCTCGAGCTCTTCTGCCGCGGGACGAGAACGATCTGCTCCTGGTCGATACCGCGGAGTCCTGGGCGAAGGCGATCGCCGTACTCAGGAGACGTAAAGTAGAGGATCTTCTGCGTCGCGGCGTCCTGGTCTTCGATCCCGGGAGCGTCCTCGTGGAGCCCGAGGTCGAGATCAGCAGAGGAACGAAGCTCTTTCCCTGGGTGCACCTCCAGGGAGCGACGGTCGTCGGGCGCGATTCTTCGGTCGGAAGCTTCTCCCACATCGTGGATTCGACGCTCGGCGCGGGCACGACTGTCCTCGACCATTGCTTCATCCGTTCGAGCCGGATCGGAAGGAACGTACAGATCGGGCCCTTTGCTCACCTTCGCCCCGACTCTGACGTCGGCGACGGGGCGAAAGTGGGAAACTTCGTCGAGCTCAAGAAAACCCGGCTCGGCGCCGGCGCCAAGGCGCCGCACCTCTCCTACCTCGGGGACGCGGTCATAGGAAAGGGAGCGAACGTGGGCGCGGGCACCATCACCTGCAACTACGACGGCGTGAGAAAGCACGAGACGATCGTGGGAGACGGCGCTTTCATCGGAAGCGACGTCCAGCTGGTGGCGCCGGTCCGGGTGGGAAAGGGAGCCTACGTCGCCGCCGGCTCGTGCATCGTCGAGGACGTTCCCCCGAACGCCCTCGCCCTCGCCAGGAGCCGCCAGGTCATCAAGCTCGGCTGGGTCAAGGCGCGTAGCAGCGGAACGGCCTCCTCCCCGCGCGAGGAGCGCGGGGAGCGCGCGCCGCGAAGAGCGACGGTGTCGGACAGCGGGGCCCGGAGGGCCCCCTCCTCCCCGCGCGAGGAGCGCGGGGAGCGCGCGCCGCGAAGAGCGGCGCGCGCACTAAAGAAGTAGGTAACCCATGTGCGGAATCATCGGATACGTCGGAGAACGATCGGTACCCGAGGTGCTCCTCCAGGGATTGCGCTCCCTGGAGTACCGCGGCTATGACTCCGCGGGGATCGCCGTCGCCGATCACGGGCACCTCAAAGTGCTCCGCTCGGAGGGTAAGCTCGACAACCTGACTCGCCAGGTCGATCCAAAGACGTTCACCGGGACCTACGGTCTCGGCCATACCCGCTGGGCCACGCACGGGCGCCCGAACGAGGAGAACGCTCATCCCCATCGCGACTGCACCGGCGAAATCGTGGTGGTGCACAACGGGATCGTCGAGAACTACCTCGAGCTCAAGGCGCGTCTCATGAAGGAAGGGCATCGCTTCCAGACGGAGACCGACACCGAGGTCATCGCCCACACCCTGGAGAAGCATTTCCAGGGGGACCTCGTTCTGGCGGTGCGGAAGACGCTTTCCGAGCTCGAAGGGGTGTTCGCCTTCGTCGCCTTGTCGGCGAAAGCTCCGGACCTCCTGGTCGGAGCCCGAAACGGGCCGCCCCTCGTCGTCGGGATCGGCGAGGACGAGTCGTTCATCGCGTCCGACGTGCCCGCGTTCCTCGCCCACACCCGGAGCGCGATGTTCCTCGACGACGGCGACATCGCCGTCGTGCGGCGGGGCGAGGTCTCGATTCAGGATCGCGACGGCGTCGCGCTCGATCGGGAAGTCCACACGATTCTCTGGGACCCGGTCCAGGTCGAGAAACAGGGCTTCAAGCACTTCATGCTCAAGGAAATCTTCGAGCAGCCGCACGCCGTTCGCGACACCCTCCTCGGCCGCTACTCGCTCGACACCGGCCTGGTGCATCTGAACGAGCTCGCTATCGACGATGACCTGGTCCGTCGATTGAAGCGAATCGCGATCGTCGCCTGCGGGACGAGCTGGCTCGCGGCCCAGGTGGGGAAGTTCCTGATCGAGGAGCTCGCCCGGCTGCCGGTCGAAGTGGACGTCGCGTCCGAGTTCCGCTACCGGAATCCCATCCTCACAAAAGACGACCTGGTGGTCGGGATCACGCAGTCGGGAGAGACCGCCGACACCCTCGCCGCGCTCAAGACGGCGAAGGAAGCGGGAGCGTCGACTCTCGCGATCTGCAACGTCAGGGGCTCGATGGCGACCCGGCTCTGCGACCGGACACTCTACACCCATGCCGGGCCGGAGGTCGGAGTCGCCGCCACCAAGACCTTCACCGCTCAAGTGGTCGCGCTCTACCTCCTGGGGCTCCATCTCGCGCAGCGCCTCGACCGCATCGACGAGGATGCCGCGAGAAGACGCCTCGACGATCTGGCGCGGGCGCCTCATTACCTCGAGCGCACCCTCGCGCTCGACCCCGCGATCGAGGCCGTGGCCAGGGAGTTCTACATGGCCGGGAACTTCCTTTACCTCGGCCGGGGGACGCTCTATCCCATCGCTCTCGAGGGCGCTTTGAAGCTGAAGGAGCTCTCTTACATTCACGCCGAGGGATACCCCGCGGGAGAGATGAAACACGGACCGATCGCGCTCATCGACGAGAGGATGCCGGTGGTCGCCATCGCCCTCCAGAACCCGCTCTTCGAGAAGATGGCGAGCAACATCCAGGAGGCCAAGGCCAGGGGGGCGCGAATTCTCGCGATCGCGACCGAGGGCGACGACCGGATCGACCGGATCCTCGATCCGGTGCGCGACCGGGTCCTCAAAGTCCCGCCCCACCCCCACGCGCTCTCGCCACTGGTCGCGGCGATTCCGCTGCAACTCCTCGCCTACCACATCGCCGTCCTGCGCGGCTGCGACGTGGATCAGCCGAGGAACCTGGCGAAGTCGGTCACGGTGGAATAGCCCGCCTCCGCGCGAAGCGCGCTTCGGTGAGGTCAGAACCGGACGAGGCGAGTGAGCTTCACCGCCAGGCTGCGGCTCTGGAGAAGGAGGGGCTCGTCGAGCCCGGTGGCGCGCCCGTCGTTGTACACCACGAAGAAGTCGCTTCCCGGCTGGTATTCCCATCGGAACCGGAGGTTGGTCAGGACCTCGCCGTCGAACGAGCTGTACTGAACGAGGGCGCTCAGCGACATTCGCGGCGACACGTTCCAGGTCGTGCGTCCGCCCAGGAGAGTGGCGGTGAAAGCACCCTGGGGAAGGTCGACGCGGTTCACCGAGATGTTGGGCTCGAGCGAGAGGCTGGGGGAGGTATCGATCCGCCCCCGGTAGCTCCATTCGTTCCGCGTTCCTCCGTAGAAGCCACCGACCAGGTAGGTGATGCGGCCGGAGATCTTCCGCTGCGGCCCGAGCTGGTAGCTCATCCGGACGTTCTGAAAGTCGTACTCTCCGATCGGGATGAGGAACTCCGGGTAGACCTCGAAGGGCTCCGCCAGGAACTCGAAGTTGCTCTCGTAGTCGACGTTCCACTCGTCCCCGCTCTGGAGCTCCATGCGGAACGTCATCTGGGCCTGCCGGCTCTCGAGCCTTCCCCCGGGATCGGTCACGTACTCCAGGCCAGGCTCGAGACTCACCTTGCGGATGGAGTCGCTTCCCTTCGGCCTCCGGCTGAAGCGCAGTTTCGCCAGCGACTCCCGGAAGTCCTCGCGCCGGAGGAAGCCGACCTCCGGGTTGAAGTTCAGGTCGACGAACGTATGGCTGATGCGGGCGCCGTAGAGGTCCGAGTTGTAGTCGAAGATCCCCCGATAGCTTTCATCGTCTCCTTCGAGTCCTTCGGTCCGGCTCCCGGCGTAGTAGCCTCCGACCACCAGCGAGTCGGAGAGTCCGAAGCTTCCGTCGACGCCGAAAACCTGGTTCGAGCCCTCGGTCACCACGGACTCGGAACGGTGCGTGAACAGCGCGCCGATTTGACTCTTCCGAAAAATGTCCCGCTTCACGCGGAGAACGGAGAAGCCTGTGGGGTCCATTCCCGCGGGCTCGAACTCGTCGGTGTGGATATTGAGCACCCCCAGAGTGTACGGACCCGCCTTGCCCGTCACCCGGGCGCCCGCGCGGATGGGAACGACGCCGACGTCGGAGATGCCGATGCGCCGGCTGAAGAACAGTATGGGCGCGTTGTTGGCGCCCCCGCCCTGGTCGTTGAAGTTGCCGCCGAAGCCGGCGTTTCCGAAGGAGAAGTTCCCCTGCCCTTCGAGGAAGAACTCCCGTTTCTCCGGATACTGCACGTCGAAGCGGGTCAGATTCACCTGGATCTCGTCGTCCTCGACCTGAGCGAAATCGGTGTTGACGGTGACGTCGGCGACGAGGCTACGCGTGATCCCGTACTTGACGTCGAGCCCCGCCTCGGCGCCGAGGTCGTTCTCGACCGCGGGCTCCAGGGTCTGGTCGGTGCGGAGCGTCGAAATGGCGAAGGGCTTCACCTCGAGGTTCCGGGCGGGAGCGGCCTCGAGACCCACGAGCGTCGCCGCCGAGGAGGCCTTCACCAGTCCGCGCAGATCGTAGGACGCGGGAATCTGCGTCAGGTAGGAGACCTCGTTCTTCCACTGCACGATCCGCCGGAAGTTGACCCCCCAGACCTGCTCCCGGCCCGAGCGGAAACGAAGCGACTTGAAGGGGATGGCGATCTCCACGGTCCAGCCCTTCTCGAAGCGGCCGGTCCTGGCGTTCCAGACGGTGTTCCAGTCCTTGTTCACGTTCCTCTCGTCGACGGCGAGAGCGTCGGTGAGCCCTCCCAGCAGATTCACGTGGAACATGAACGAGTTCCGGCGGTCGTGGAAGGTGTCGAACATCACTCCGAAGTTCTCGTTCCGCGAGAGCGCCTGGTTGTCCCGCCGCATCTCGTTTCCGATCATGCGCTCGGGGTGGCTGTCCCAGCAGCGGGCGGAGACGTAGATGTTGTCGTCGTCGAACAGGAGCCACACTTCGGTGGACTCCGTCGCCTCCTCCCCTTCCCGCGGCTCCTGCTGGATGAAGCCCGAGATCGCCTGCACGTTGGTGTAAGGCTCGTCGTCCAGAAGCCCGTCGAGGACGATCGGCTCGACGATTCGGGTCGCGCGGACAGTGACGTTGCCCGAGGAATCCCGGGCGACCACCGCCGGAGCGGTGATGGAGGCGTCGGCGGCGTAGACTATCGGCGCGGAGAAGAAGAGCGCGAGCCCGAAGGCGAGCTGATGGGACTGGCGGCGCACGAAGAACATAATAGCAACTGCGGGGTTGCGCTAGACTCCCCGACATGGATTCCGGGCTCGAGGGACTCAACGAGCGACAGCGGGAAGCGGTCTCGGCACCCGACGGTCCCACTCTCGTCCTCGCCGGCGCGGGCTCGGGAAAGACCCGGGTCATCGTCCACCGCATCGCCTATCTGATTCAGACCCGCTCCGTCTCCCCCGACGGGATTCTGGCGGTTACGTTCACGAACAAGGCCGCGGACGAGATGCGGCGGAGGGTACAGGAGATCCTGCCCCGGCCCGCGACGGATCTCTCCGTCCATACGTTCCACGCCCTGTGCCTTCGGCTCCTTCGTCGCTTCGGGGAGGACGTCGGCCTGCCCCGGGCGTTCACCGTCTACGGGGAGGATGACCGCAGATCGCTCCTGCGGCGCGTTTGTCGCGAAGCCGGTCTCGCGGAGCGCGAGTACCCGCTGTCGCGCGTGTCGGCGTCGATCTCCGCCGCGAAGAACCAGGCCTTCGCGCGCGGCGAAGCCGGGATTCTCGACCCGAACATCGTCTTGGCGGCGGAGCGCTATCAGCGGGAGCTGGAAGCGTCGGGCGGAGTCGACTTCGACGACCTGCTGCTCAAGGGCGTCGAGCTCCTCGAGTGCTCGGAGCGCGGCCAGGCCTACGCCGCGCGCCGTTTCCGCCACGCGCTCGTCGACGAGTACCAGGACACGAATCGAGTGCAGTATCGGCTCCTCCGTCTTCTCGCCCCGCACGGAAACCTCTTCGTGGTCGGCGACGAGGACCAATCGATCTACAACTTCCGCGGCGCCGACCTGCGGAACATCCTCGACTTCGAGCGCGACTTTCCCGGGGCCCGCGTGGTGAAGCTCGAGGTCAACTACCGTTCGACGGCGGCGATCCTGCGCGCCGCTTCGGGGGTGATCGGACACAACGTCGAGCGGAAAGGCAAGACGCTGGTCCCGAGCCTTCCCGAGGGGGAGCGCATCCACCTTCACCAGGCGGACGACGAGCGCGAGGAAGCCGCCCATGCCTGCGGAATCATCGAGCGGCTTCGCCGCCAGGCCCCCGAGTCCCGGGTCGCCGTGCTCCTGCGCACTCACGCTCAGACGCGGGCTTTCGAAGAGGAGCTGGTTCGAAGGAACGTTCCTCATCAGGTCTTAGGCGGCCTCCGTTTCTACGAGAGGCGGGAGATCAAGGACGCTCTCGCCTACATCAGGCTTCTCCGGAATCGCGGGGACGATTCCAGCTTTCTCCGGGCGGTGAACGTGCCGCCGCGGGGAGTCGGCGATGCGACGCAGGCGCTTCTCGGAGCCCGCGCCCGGGAGCGCGGCGTCTCCCTCTGGGAGGCGTCGATGGCGCTTCTCGAGGGGGACGAGATTTCCGGACGCGCCAGAATCGGGCTCACCGCCTTTCGGGCGTTGATCGAGGGTCTGTCCTCCCGGCTCCTCTCGGAGCGGCCCTCCGCCGCGCTCCGGGCGATTCTGCAGGAAGCCGGGCTACTCGCGGCGCTCGAGGCCGAGGGGGAGGCCGCGGCGCGAGAGCGCCGCGAGAACCTCGATCAGCTCGTCGCTTCCGCCCTGGAGTACGAGGAAGGCGAGAGGGAGCCCTCGCTCGCCGCCTTTCTCGATCGGGTGAGCCTCCTCACCGACGCCGACACTCTCGAGACCCCCGCCCCGTGCCTCCTGATGACGATCCACGCCGCGAAAGGCCTCGAATTCGACGCGGTCTTCCTCGGGGGCCTGGAGGAGGGCCTCTTCCCTCACGTTCGCGCCGCCGGCAACAAGCACGCGCTCGAGGAGGAGCGGCGTCTGTTCTACGTCGGCTTGACCCGAGCGCGAAGCCGGCTCTTCCTTTCCTGCGCGCGCTCCCGCTTCCTCTCGTACCTCTCCACCTCCCGCGCGCCGTCGCGCTTTCTGCTCGAGATTCCCGAAGACGTCCTGGAATCCGCGGTGGCCGCGTCTCCGGCGCGGTCCTTGGCGGCCCAGAACGCCCCACCCGCGCCGCCCCGGAGCTCGTTCCGGCCGGGGACGATCGTCTCCCACAAGACGTTCGGAGAAGGGCGGGTCCTCGCGGCCACCGGCTCCGGGCGCGATCGAAAAGTGACCGTGCTGTTCCACAAAGCGGGAAGGAAGAAGTTGCTCCTGGAGTACGCGGAGCTTCGAGTGGTGAGCTAGCTCTATTCCGCCTCGGGCTCGACGTCGGTCACGATCCATCGCGTCGGCACGACGGCGCCGTGGGTGTTCTTGAGGTCGTATCGCGTGAGGGTCACGACGTATGCCCCTTCGCCTTCCTCTTTCGTCGTCACCCGCACCGAGGCTTCCTTTCTGAGAGTCTCTCCCGTGAGATACTCCGGCGCGGCCTCACGCTGGAGCGATTTCTGGACTGTCCGTATCTCCCATTCGAGCTCCTGCTCCGCTTCGTGGAGACTCGAGACCACGGCCCGCCGCTCTTCGCGAAACGCTTCCCACTGCCTCTGGAGCTGTGCGAGGGTTCCGTCGAGCTTCTTGCCCGGGTCGTCCCGCAGGAGCTTCTGGATCCGCAGAAGCTGGTCGTAATTCGCCTGGCGAAACTCGCCGAAGAGCTCGTACTGCTCGTCCCGACGGTCCTCCGCCTGCTCCACGCGCTCCCGCATCGAGGAGATCCGGTATGGGCCGCGATGCTCCTCTCCGATGACAACCACCCGATAGTCGACGACCTCCCTTGGAAACGCCACGATCGAAAGCAGCGCCACCGTCTGGTCGTCCCCCCTTCGGGAAGCCTCGAGGAAGCGGTCGACGAGCTCGTGCTCCGCCGTGCGACAGGAAAGGGCAGCGGCCGCGATCGCAACGATCGCGATTCGCGTCAGCGCTCCCTCCTCGGCACCCGCCCGGCGCCCCAGTGAATCCTTTGCTCGAGGTTCTCGGGGTCGTCGGTCTGTCCCTCCACCGCGAGCGGCCCGGCCTCCGCGGAATCGAGTCTCGCGAGAAGGTCGTCGCTCTCGGGGGCGTCGGGAGAGAGGCGCTCCGCCGCTTCGAGGCGATGCCGCGCCTCGTCGAACCGCTCGAGGGTCATGAGCGCCTCGACCTGCCCGAGAATCGCCGCGTGGCGGCGGCCCGGATCAGTCGTTCGCGACGCGAGCTCCTCGAGCCATCGGAGGGCGGCCTCATGGTCGCCCGAGAGGCGCGAGAGAGTGGAGAGTCGAAAATAGGCCGCGTCGGTGGCGCCGACGTGGGGAAGGGCGGCTGCCATCCGGTAGGCCGCGGCGGCCTCTTCGAGCTGCTCGAGCCGGTAGTGGCACTCACCGAGGGACAGGAGCGTTTCCCGACGGACCTCGATGTCCGCCTCGACTTCGAGCACCGAGCGGTAGTGAGGAAGCGCTCGCTCCGGGTCCTGCATCTCGCGCTCGTAGAGCCGGGCGAGCAACAGGTGGGCCGGGAGGGCGACCGGGCTTTCGGGATGCTCGTCGAGGATCTCGAGGAGCCTGGCATGGGCGGCGGGAACGTCCCGCGTACGCAGTAGGTGAATCTGGGCGAGCTGGAGCTGCGCCTGCGCGGCGAACGCACTTTCGGGGTGGCCGATGACGATTTCCCGCAGCCGCCGGGCGGCGCCCTCGTAGTCGTCCGCCTCCTCCGCCCTCGCGGCCTCGGCGAAGAGGCGTTCGGTCTCGCTTCTGCAGGCGAGATCCGCGACGGCGATCGCGAGCAGAAGGGCGAGCCGCATCGACGGGGAGGGTTCGAACATCATCTCGAGCTTCCTCTGGCGTGCTTGGACCTATGGTCGGCTGAAAAGCCGCTTCCCGGCGCGGGCCGGGAGCCGTTCTCCGGGAACGGTCTCCCGTCTGATTCGAGTGTATTACGGAATCGGGGTCGGAAGCGAGCCGGACTTCAGAGCCCCTGTCAGCCCGCCGGCGCCTCTTCCTCGTCCTTCTCGGCGAGCTTCGCGACCGCCACCACGTGGTCGCCTTCGCCGAGCTCGATCAGGCGCACGCCCTGAGTCGCCCGGCTGTGGACGGCGAAGTCCTTGACCCGGAGGCGCATGATCATTCCCTGCGCGGTGATGACCATCAGCTCGTCTTCCTCGCGCACGAAGGGGACGGCGACGACGCGTCCGTTGCGCTCCGTCGTCCGCACGTTGATGACCCCCTGGCCGCCGCGGGTCTGAAGGCGGTAATCCTCGACGTGGCTCCTCTTGCCGTATCCTCGATCGGTCACCGTGAGCAGGGTCCCGTCGGGCTCTACGACCGCCATGCTGACGACGGCGTCGCCTTTTCGGAGCACGATGCCCTTGACTCCCCGCGCCGTGCGGCCCATGGGTCTCGCGTCGCTCTCGGAGAAGCGTATGGCTTTGCCGTCCCGGGTGGCGAGCACCGCCTCGCTTCCCTGCTCGGTTACGGAGGCGGCGATGAGCTCGTCGTCGTCGTCGATGACGATGGCGATGATCCCGCGGGACATCGGGTTCCCGTATGCCGAAAGCGGTGTCTTCTTCACGACGCCGTTACGGGTCGCCATCAGCACGTGGCGATCCTCGGGGAACTCCTTGACGGCGCAGACGGCGGCGAGCTTCTCCTGAGGACTCATCGCCACCAGGTTCACGATCGCCTTTCCCTTGCCCGCGGTCCCCACGTTCGGAATCTCGTGGACCTTTAGCCAGTGGACTTTGCCGCGATCGGTGAAAATGAGGATGTAGCTGTGGGTGGAAGCGATGAACAGCCGATCGACGAAGTCCTCCTCGCGGGTCGTCATGCCGATGCGGCCCTTGCCTCCTCGCTTCTGTTTCCGGTAGACGGTGACCGGACTCCGTTTGATGTATCCGGAGTGGGACACGGTGATCACCATGTCCTCCTCGGCGATCATGTCCTCGATGCTGATCTCCTGGGTCTTGGCGACGATCTCCGTGCGCCGTTCGTCTCCGAACCTCTCCTTCACCTCCTGGAGCTCTTCGCGGACGATCTGGTCGATCCGTTCCTCGCTCGCGAGGATCGCCTTGAGCTCCTCGATCCGTAGGCGG
>DAISKN010000035.1:0-18531 GCA_036820975.1 Acidobacteriota bacterium
CCAGCCCGAATGGGATCGCGAGATCGAGGTCGGGGTGCGCGATCTGGTGTTTCCGCTCCTCGAGGAGAGCCCTCAAGCCCTCCACCACCCTCCGGTTCAGCCTTCGGGTCCGCGCGAGAGTCTCGGGAGTTGGACGGCCGCGGAGCCTCAGAAAGAGCGCGCGCACGACGCCCTTCCGCGCGCGGTGGGCGGAGACCCAGAAACGTACGAAGCGGCTAACGACCTCTTCCGCGGGAACGCCGGTCCAATTCCCGGGGGCGAAGTACTCGTCCCAGCGCTCGAGGATTTCCTTCTCTCCCCGCGAGTCGATGAAATCGAGGAGCTCTTCTTTTCCGCCGAAACGCGCGTAGAAAGCGCCCACCGAGGAGCGCCCGCGTTTCGCGAGCTCCCCAACCGAGACCCGCTCGAACGGCTTCTCGCGAAGAAGCCCCTCGCAAGCCTCGACCAGGCGGTCGAGCGTTTTCCGGCTTCGCTTCTGGAGTGGCTCCTGCATTGATAATTAGAATCAGAATACTGATTCTAATTATGGGCACGGAGGGACGGAAAGTCAAGGAGCGGGGGGGTGAATATCAGCGGGCTCCGCCGGCCGAAGGGCGGAGATCCACGCCTGGGTCGGGGTCGCCAGGACGAAGAAGAACGACTACGCGGCCGCCCGCGCGCATCTCGAGGCGGCCCTCTCGCTCGAGCCGGAGTACGCGTGGGTGAAGGAAACGCTTCTTCCCGGGCTGAAAGCCGCGGAGGACGCAAAACGCGATTGACTTTGCCTCGAAGGTGAGAGATTTTGGAGGGGACACCGAGTTTGGGCGGCTTGGTGAGCTGCAGACGGTTTGGGCCCGTCGATGTTGGGAACGCCCAGAAAGGAGGTGGTCCAGTGAGTTTCCTTACAGTTTCCGCGGAGGTGGCGTCCCCTTAGGGACAACGCACCGCGTAGCGTTCCGCCTTCGCGCGGCGCGCTTCGGCGAGAACATCGCCGGAGCCCGAAGGGCGTGGGCGGGTGAGGTGCTCCCTCGGACGAGCTCCGAACGGGGAACCCAACGCCACCAAAGCGAAGCTACCGAGCCCCGGTCTTGCCCGAAAACGGCGAGGCCGGGGCTCTTCGCTTTTTCAGCGGCCCGCGGACGGCAAGCGGTTGCCCGCGGCGAGAGCGACGAAGAAGCCCGCGGTGATGCGCACCTCCCGCAGGGCATTCAGCGCGATACGGTCGACGCGGAGGAGAGCGTCGATCCTTCCCTTCCGCAGACGCGCGCGCAGCCGATCCCAGTAGCAGTGCAGATCGCTCCGGGTCTCCCGGAGCCGGCTCGCCTGAACCACCGAGAGCTTGGCTTTGATGAGCCGCAGCCGCGAGGGAACCTCGATTCCCGGTAGCGCGGATTTGGCCCGAAGATAGGCGGTCCGGAGCTCCGATACCCGGAGGCTTCGCGAGAGATCCTCTCTCATCCGCCGCAGCTCCTCGTGGACGCGACGCTCGGTCTCGCTGCGCTTGCGGGTCTGCAGCCAGAGCTCCTCGAACTCCAGCGTCAACCGAATCGCGCTCCGGGTGTATTCAAAGACCTCGGGAATCCTTCGCCTCGCGTGAGCGAACACACCCTCCCGGCGAAATGTCGGCCGGCGGCTCTTTCGATCCTTGATGCGGAAGAATCCGGTGATCATCGGGTGGGCGCCCTCGTTGAGGGCCGAGCTCTTGTACCAGTAGAAGTTCCTGAGGACGTCCCAGTAGCGATCCTGGTGGACCCCTTCGAGCACTGCCCTCATGTTCTCGAAGCTGTAGAACGTGGCCCAGGCCCGGCGATAGGCGCGGCTCCAGGCGCCGTCCTTCATTAGAGGGTGCGGCATGCTCTCGTGGAAGGAATCGAACGTGTTGTAGTCGGCATCCATCGGGGCGCCGGCCTCGACCATGTGCTTGTGATCCATCGAGCCGGGCAGCGGAGTGAGCATGAAAAACGACGCCCGGTGCGGCCGGACTTCCGTCATCAGCTTCTGCACGTCCGAGGCGACGCTCTCCTCGCTGTCGTGGGGAAATCCGATGATATAGCCGACGTGGGTCGACACCCGGACCGCATGCCAGGCGTCGATCAGGTTCCGGTAGTCCGCGACCTTGTTCTGGGCCTTCCCCGCGTCCTTGATGCTCTCGGGGTTGATGCTCTCCATTCCGATGAAGACGTTGCTGCAGCCGGCCCGCGCCGCCTTCTCGACGAAGCCCGGAATCCGGTACGAGGCGACGTCGACCTGGATCATGAACTCGATGGCGATGGATTCCTTCTCCCGGAGATCGATGAGGGCGTCGAGGATTCCCTCCCACGCGGGATTTCGCGCGAAGTCGTCGTCGGTGAAGAAGTAGAAATCCACCCCGCGCTCCCGGTAGTTCTTGCGAAGGGTCTCGGCGATGCATTCCGGGGAGCGATGGCGGCTCTTCCGCCCCTGGACGTTGATGATGGTGCAGAAGGAGCAGTTGAAGGGACAGCCGCGGCTGGTATCTACGGTTCCGAAGTTCGAGGAGACGAACCTCCGGAGATAACCCTTGTCCACGATCGGACGGGGAGCGTCGCGGAGGTCGGGAAGTTCGTCGAGGTAGCGATAGATCGGCTTCAGCTCTCCCCGGTGGGTCGCCTTGAGAATCTCCCCCCAGTGCTCCTCGACCTCCCCGGCGACGATGGTGACGCCGGCATCGACCAGCTCCTGGATCTCGGGCGAGATGCTGGAAAAGAGCGACAGCATGCCGCTCACGTGGAACCCCCCGAGGAGCACGGTCACTCCCTCGCGGCGAAGCTCGAGGGCCAGGTCCGACGCGCGGCAGAACTGGTTCGTCTGGACGCCCACGAGCGCCACCACCGCCTTCTCGCCGGGCCGCCGGTTGGCCTTGACGATGGCGCGAATCGGGACTTTGGCGACTGCCTCGTCCACGAGGTGAACCTGGAGGTCGACGTCTCCGAGGAAACCCTGGCACTTCACCTCCTCGGTCAGGCCGTGAAGGCAGGCCAGGGTGTTGCTCGGAAGAACGCCGCGCCAGTGGCGAACGACGTAGCCGTCGTCGTCGTACTTGGACGGCTTGACGAGAAAGACGGTGAGAGTCTGCGGAAGGCTGTCCACGGTCATGGGACCCCCCTTCTCGGGGGAGCATATACCAGGCCGAGGGAGATCGGTATCCAGTCAGCTCCCGATGGCGAGAAGCTCGTTCTCCGTGCGGAAGTACCACCGGCCGTCGACGAGCGCTGGTGACGCGAGGGTCCTCGCTCCCAGCCGGTTCACCCGGAGGAGCTTGAACTCCGGGCCCGCCTCGAGGACGAACGTCTCTCCGTCGTCGTTGGTGAAGAACACCTTCCCGTCGACGGCGACCGGCGACGCCGAGAAGCTCTCCTTTTTCTCGGTTCCGAGCCGGCCCTGGAACGCGAGCTTTCCCGTCTTCGCTTCGTAGGCGGTCACGACGCTGAGGATGTCGTTCACGAGATACAGGTGATCGCCGACGACGATGGGAGAGGGCACGAAGGGAGATCCCTTGGGGCTCGACCAGACGACGTGGGTCGAGGTCACGTCACCGGCTCCGCCGGGGCGGATGGCGAGCGTCGGGCCGGAGCGCCCCGAGGAACAAAAGACGAGATCGTGGCCCACGACGGGTGTCGGGATCACCTCGAACTTGTTCCCCTGGACGGTCCACAAGAGTGTCCCGGTACCGGGGTCGTATGCATTGACGGCGTGCTGGCTGGAGACGATCAGCTCGTCCCGCCCGGCGGCGCGGATGACGACGGGAGTCCCCCAGCCCACCGTAGCCGTGCGCCCCGTGGACCACCGCCTATTGCCCGTCTTCTGGTCGAAGGCGGCGACGAACGACCCGCTCTCCTGATCTTGATAAAGGATGACGCTTCCCCGGTAGAGGATGGGAGAGCCGGCGCTTCCATGATAGTTGCTGAGCGCGCCGAGGTCGTGATGCCACAGGATCTTTCCGTCGTAATCGAACGCGGCGAGACCCTGACTGCCGAAAGACGCGAAGACTCTCTGTCCGTCGGTCACCGGGGTGGCGGAGGCGTGGCCGTTTTTCTGGTGGACGTGCTCGACCGGCTCGGCATCGAGCGCCGTCTCCCAGAGAAGCTCGCCGTCGGCCCGGCGGTAAGAGAGGAGCGACAGCTTCCGTCCGGAGTCCCGCGCCGTGGTGAGAAAAATTCGATCGCCGAACACGATGGGCGAGGAGTTTCCGCTTCCGGGAACCGCGACTCTCCAGATCACGTTCTTCGTGCCCGACCACTCGTCGGGGTAGCCCGCGCCCTCGACGAGCCCCTGCCCCGAAGGCCCGCGCCATCGCGGCCAGTAGCGGGCGGCTTCGCCCTCGGCGGGAAGAAGCGATACGTCCTCCGCGGCCGCGAGAGGAAGCAACAGGAGGAACAACGCGGAACGAAACATGATCACCTCAGGGGTTGGGAAAGCCGCGGTCGCTCCTGATCCGCTCGATCTGGCGGGTGTGCCGCCGCTCGTGCCAGCCGCCGACCAGGAGCCATTGGTACAGATCCAGCTCGCCGAAGAACGGGTGGCGATAGGTGAGCTTCGCGCCGTCGAGCGTGGAGAGCGTCTCGAGACTGTCGAGGATGCGGCCTCTCGCGGACTCGAGCCGGGCGAGAGCCAGGGGGGCCTCCACTTTGGAGCGAGGCGTCACGCGATCGGGCGCGGGCGCCTTCTGCTCCGCCGCTCCGCCGACGAGCGCCTCGATCGACCGAAGGACCGAGCTCCCGGGGCTCGGGTCGGGACCGACCGCTTCTTTCGCGGCGCGCTCGTTCAAGAACGCCATGAGCTTCGCCGAGGCTTCCTCGGCGAGCGCGAGGTGGTGAAGAACGTCGTCGATGGACCAGGAGCCCGGCTCCGGGCGGAAGTCGGTCTGTTCGGACTCGAGGTCTCTCACCGCCTCGACGAGTCCAAGGCGATCCCGCGCGATACACTCCACGACTTCCAAAGCCTTGGGGGACATGTCGCTACGCTCCATGGGCATCTTAGTGCTTCACGCATCCAGGGGCAAAAGAACCAATTGCAGATACGCGCGGCGGTGAGCTCGAGGGAGGGAAGAATCTCAACGCAAAGGCGCAAAGAGGACAGGGGATTTCTTTGCGTCCTTGCGTCTTTGAGTTTCTTTCCCCTCTTTCCGGTGCCGCATGACCGATTGCGTTCTTCTTCCCCTAACCTAACGGACGATCTTCTCCCAGCCGACGTTTCTTACCAGGAGATAGGCCAGAGTCCCGCAGGCGAGGGCGCCGCCGAGGCTTTTGGCCGCCTCCCTCGCTTCGCCGAACAGAAGGAATCCGATTCCCGGAAGCGTCAGGTACACCACTCCCGTAGCGAGAAACGCGGCGGCAATCGACTTGCCGAGGTTCCGGTCGACGTCCACGTTCGGAAGCTTCGAGGCGATGGGTCCCCAACCGCCGCCTCCGGGGCGAATCCGCGCGTAGAAGCTCTCGAGCACCTCGCTCCGCTCCGGACGCGTCAGCAAGGTAACCAGGAGCCAGGTGACGACGGTGAGGAGCGCCACGACCGCGAGCCTCCTTTCGTTCGACACGATGAACCGGCTCACGATCAGGAAATAGACGAGCGACGCCGCCATCGCCGAGATCTCCGACCAGGCGTTGATGCGCCACCAGAACCAGCGCAGCATGAAAACCGCTCCGGTGCCGGCGCCGAGGGCGGCGAGCAGCTTCCAGGCTTCGTCGACGGCGATGTCTCGCATGAGCCAGGACGACGCGACCCCGAAGACGGTGACCAGGACCGAGGCCCATCGGGACACCGAGCCGAGTCGACTCTCGTCCGCGCCGGGTCTGACGAACCTCAGGTATAGATCTCCGACCAGGTAGGAAGCCGCCCAGTTGATCTGGGTGCTGATGGTGGACATGTAGGCGGCGAGAAAGGCGACGAGCATGACGCCCAGGAGCCCGGGGGGGGCGATGTCGCGGATGAGCATGGGATAGCCCACTCCGGGATCGGGGAAGGAGCGAAGATCGGGATAGACCGCGAGCGCCACGAGCGCGACCAGAAGCCAGGGCCAGGGCCTCAGGCAGTAGTGCGCGATCTGGAACCAGAGCGTCGCGAGAACGGCGTGCTTCTCGTCGCGGCACGAGGCCATGCGCTGCACCACCGAGCCGCCGCCCCCGGGCTCGGCGCTCGGATACCACGAGGCCCACCACTGGACGAAAATCATGATGAGGAAAATGTCGAGAGGCATCCAGGGATCTCCGGCGGAGAAGTCCGGAAGGAAGCTCAGGATCTGCTCTCCTCCTGCGTGTCCTTCGGTGAGGCGTTCGCGGAGCGCCGACATTCCACCGACGTGATCGACGGCGAAGAACGCGAAGACGATGCAGCCTCCCATGGCCAGCAGGAACTGGATGAAGTCCGTCACCACCACGCCCCAGAGCCCGGAGAGAGTGCTGTAGAGCCCGACGACGGCGAAGAGGATGACGATAATCGAGAGGTCCCATCCGCCCTCGGCTGCCCGGGTCCCGGAGAGGACGGTGAACTTCAGAATTTTCAGCATCGCGACCGTCACCCAGCCGACGATGATGGAGTTCACCAGCAGAGCGATGTAGAGGGAGCGGAAGCCGCGAAGGAACGCGGCGGGCTTTCCCCCGTAGCGAAGCTCGACGAGCTCCACGTCGGTCATGACCCCCGCGCGGCGCCACAGGCGGGCGTAGACGAAGACCGTCACCATCCCCCCGAGCGCGAACGCCCACCAGAACCAGTTGCCGGCGATGCCGTTTCTGGCGACGAGACCGGTCACCGCGAGCGGCGTGTCGGCGGCGAAGGTCGTCGCCACCATCGAGGTCCCCGCCATCCACCAGGGGAGGGATCGTCCCGAGAGAAAGTACTCCTCGAGGCTCGACCCGGCGCGTTTTCTGTAGGCGAGTCCGATCGCGAGAGAAAGCGCGAAGTAGGAGGCGATGAGAATCCAGTCGATGGGGGCGAGCGGCATGAGAACGCGCGGGATGCTACCATACCGCGCCGATGGAGCTCGATCTCGTCATCCGCAACGGCAACGTCGTCACCGCGACCGAGGAAGTCTTCTGCGACATCGGGATCGCGAAGGGGCGAATCGCGATGCTGGGAAAGAAGCTCGAAGGCGGAGCCCGGTCCATCGACGCCGGGGGAAGCTACGTCTTTCCCGGAGGCATCGACCCCCACTGCCACATCGAGCAGCTCTCCTCGAGCGGTCTGCTCTGCGCCGACGACTTCTACTCGGGGACGGTCTCGGCCGCCTTCGGCGGAACCACGACCATCGTTCCCTTCGCCGCCCAGCACCGGGGCGACTCCGTGAGAAAAGTGGTCTCCGACTACCACGGCCGGGCGAAGGCGAAGGCGGTCATCGACTACGCCTTCCATCTGATCCTCTCCGACCCCACGGAGTCGGTGATGAACGAGGAGCTCCCGGAGCTCATCCGCAACGGCTACACCTCGTTCAAGGTCTACATGACCTACGAGCGGCTCCGGCTCGACGACTACCAGATGCTGCGGGTGCTCGAGCTCGCGAAGCGCGAGGGCGCCCTCACGATGGTGCACGCCGAGAACCACGACATGATCCGCTTCTCCGCCGAGCGCCTCCTCGCCCGGGGAGACCGGGCGCCGAAGTTCCACGGGGTCGCGCACTCGCGCCTCGCCGAGGGCGAGGCGACGTTCCGGGCGATCGCCCTCGCGGAGCTCCTCGACGCGCCGGTCTTCATCGTCCACGTTTCTTCGGCGGAGGCGGCGGCCGAGATCCGTCGGGCGCGAGCCCGGGGAGCCAGGGTCTTCGCCGAAACCTGTCCCCAGTACCTCTTTCTCACCGCCGAGGACCTCGATCGCGAGGGGATGACGGGGGCGATGTTCTGCTGCAGCCCCCCGCCTCGAGATCGCGCTTCGCAGGAAACTCTCTGGCGCGGACTCGCCGACGGGACCATCCAGGTCTTTTCCTCGGATCACGCGCCTTATCGTTTCGACGAGACGGGTAAGCTCGCGAACGGCCCGGACGCTCCCTTCGACCGGATTGCGAACGGCGTTCCCGGAATCGAGGTCCGGATGCCCCTTCTCTTCTCCGAGGGAGTTCTGAAGGGACGAATCGACATTCACCGCTTCGTCGAGCTCACCTCGACCCGGGCGGCGAAGATCTACGGGATGTTTCCTCAGAAGGGCAGCATCTCGATCGGCGCCGATGCCGACCTGGTGATCTGGGACCAGGATCTGGAGGTGGCGATCGAGAGCGCGAAGCTCCACGACAACGTGGGTTACACGCCGTACGAGGGACGGAAGGTCAAAGGCTGGCCCGCCACCGTTTTGAGTCGCGGAAGGGTCGTTGTCGACGGCGGCGAGCTCCAGGTGGAGCGGGGAAGCGGGGAGTTCGTCGCGAGGGAGAAAACGTTTTGAGGGTGTGGCATTCCGTGCTTGGTGCCGTGGGGCCCGCCCTCCACGGCCCGGCGTCCTCGGCGCTTCGCGCCGTGCTCCCGCCTCCGCCAAGGCTACGGCGCGGTCCCGCCGGAGCGCTTCGCGCGAAGGCGGACGCTCCGCTCGCGCAGGGCGCGTATGCCTTCTTGGGCGCCCTGCTCGTGCTGTCCGCGGCGACCCAGGCCCGCGGTGCCGAAGAGCGAAAGCGCGCCCGTGAGCTCGGGATCGAGATCGGCGTCCTCACCCCCGGTCCCGGCAACGCCATCACCGACGTCGAAGGAGTCCTCGTCGGCCACGAAAGCGTGGTCGAGGGGGACTCGGTGCGCACCGGAGTGACGGTGGTTCTTCCGAGAAAGGACGTCTGGGACCGGCTCGTGCCGGCCTCCGCCTTCGTCCTGAACGGTAACGGCCAGCTCACCGGAATGCCCTGGATCGAAGAGTCGGAGCTCCTCGGGTTTCCCATCGTGCTCACGAACTCCGCGAGCGTCGGCCAGGCGTACGACGCGGTCATCGAATACCTGTTCCGGCGAGACAGAACGAGGAGAGTGGGCCTCCAGGCGGTGGTCGCCGAATGCTGGGACGGTACATTGAACGACATCCGCGGCCGGGCGATACGGCCCGAGCACGTGTTCCGAGCGATCGACAGCGCCTCGGGAGGAGCCGTTCCCGAAGGCGCGGTCGGTGCCGGTGTGGGGATGGTGAGCTACGGTTTCAAAGGAGGCATTGGCACCTCGTCGCGGCGCCTTTCCGAAGCGGATGGGGGCTACACCGTGGGAGCGCTGGTGCTCACGAACCATGGCTCCCGCGAGCAGCTCGTGGTCAAAGGCGCTCCCGTGGGCCGCCAGATCCGAGATCTCCTCCCCGAGATTCATGAAGGATCGGGAGGCGGCGGCAACTCCATCATTATGGTGGTCGCGACCGACGCGCCTCTCTCGTCGCGCGGGGTCCAGAGGCTCGCCCGGCGCGCGACCCTCGGTCTCGCTCGCACGGGCTCGACGGCGCATGCCTCGAGCGGCGACATCGCCATCGCGTTCTCGACGGCAACGGCCTTCGATCGGACGGGGGGCTCGATTCTCGAGATCCGGACCCTCGACCCTCGCGAGCTCGATCCGCTTTTCGACGCCGCGGCCGAGGCGACCGAGGAGGCGATCGTGAACTCGCTCACGATGGCGGAGACGACGAGCGGCTATCGCGGCAATCGGGTCCACGGCATTCCCCTCGACCGTCTGGTCGAGGCCGTGAACTAGCAGGGTGCTGAAAAACGCATCCGCGCCCTGCGCGACCGGAGCGAGCCCGGCCCGAATGGGCCGCCGACATCTTCGGGCCGCGGGGGTGGGGCCCCGCGGCCCTGATGCACTCTAGTGCCGCTCTATCCGCGGGCCGTCGGGTGAAACGCAGGCCCTCTGGGCGTAGGCCAGGGCTTCCCGGAGCGAGGGGAACACCTGAAGCTCTTCGTGCACGCGGCCCTCGTACCAGACGAGATGGCGGACGACGGTTTGGGGATCCCAGCCCGAGTCGCAGGCCTCGACGAAAACGGCCCGCTCCAGGCTGGGGGCATCCATGGCGGCCTTCGCCTGACTCATGAGGAAGCGTAGTGCAAAGCCCGCGCCAATTCAGGCGCAATGCCGATAACTGATTCTGTTATCGGATATTAGTGGAAATCTCGTCCGGTAACACCGCGTCCCGGCCGATCTTTTTGTAATACTTCCGCTTACGGCGTCCGCAGGGTTTTCCCCTCGGATTTTCGCGCCTGCACGCGACTCTCGACCATGATGCAGGCGTTCGCGAGATAGTTGAAGCCCTTCTCCTGGAGAAACGCGAGGTTCTCCGGGCTCTCGGCGCCGGGCTGGAGCCAGACGTTCATGAGCCCGAGCTTCAGGCTCTCTTCGAGGACCGAAGCCGCGACCAGGGGAGGCACCACGATGTTCACGATGGTGGGCTTTTCGGGAAGGCTCTTCAGGTCCTTGAAGGCCGCGTCGGAATCGACGGTGGGCCGGCGCGGGTTCACCGGGAACACACGGTAGCCCTTACGCTTCAAATCCCGGTAGATGACGTAGCCGTACTTCGAAGGGTTATCGGTCGCGCCCACGACCGCGACCGTGGTGCCCGGCTCGCTGAGAAGGGAGGCGATGTCCTTGATCACCCCTGGATGTTACCATCCCGCGGAACTCCCGGGAGGTACCATGGCCGTCTCCGCATTGTTCGCCCTCGCTCTCGCGATCTCCGTACTCCAACCGCCTCGAGTCGAGGTGGAGAAGCTTGCGGAGAACGTCTATCTCTTCACCTACGAGGTTCACCGCTCCCTCTTCGTCGCCACCGACGAGGCGGTGCTCGCGACCGACCCGCAGTCGCCCGAGGCGGCGGAGCTGTTCGTGAAAGAGATCCGCAAGGTGAGCGCGGCCCCCATCCGGTACCTCGTCTACAGCCACCATCACGACGATCACGCTTCGGGAGGGAAGGCCTTCGGCGACGCGGTCATCGTCGCCCACCGCGCGGTAGTTCCGCACGTGACCGGCGAGATCGTCCCTCCTTCCGTGACTCTCGACGGCGACGCCTCGATTCATCTGGGGGGGCTCGAGGTCCGGCTCCTCTATCCCGGGCCTTCGGAGACCGAGAGCAACCTGATCCTCTTCGTGCCCGATCGGAAAGTCGCCTTCATGGTGGACTCGGTGTTCGTGAAGGCGCTTCCGTGGCGCAACATGTCCGGAGCCGATCTGCGGAGCTGGATCGAGGCGCTCGAGTACCTCGAGAAGCTCGACTTCGAGATTCTCGCGCCGGGACACGGACCGACGGGAGGCAAGGACGACGTGCGAGCGTTCATCGTTTACTTCCAGGACCTGCTCGACGCGGTGGCAAAGCGCATCGCCGCCGGAGAATCGCTGCAGCAAATCCAGGCCACGCTCGAGCTCCCGAAGTACCGGGACTGGGCTCGCTACGGCGAGCATTTCGATCTCAATATCGAGGGCGCTTACCGCGAGCTCACGAAATAGTCAGGCGAGGAGCAGAGCCAGGGAGATGGTCCCGAGCACCCAGTAATCGACGGGGAGCCCGAGGACCCAACGCTTGTGCCACCACACGTTTTCCCGGGTGAACTTCTTCCACCCATAGTGGGGGTTCATCACGAACCACAGCGCATCTTCGACGATCCAGAAGAGCGTGTAGGCCCCGACGGCGTGGAGCTCCGAGCGCACCGTCCACGAGCCCGGAGTGAAGAAGAACGGCATGTGGAAGGTGAAGAACACGAAGAGGAACGCCCAGACGTGGTAGCCCGTAAGGGGGCGGCTTCCGAAGAACAGGTCGAGGAGGAAGTGCTTCTCGACGCGCCACGTGGGCAGTTTCGCCGCCCAGCCGTGCTCGCCCTCGATCTCGATCTCGAGCTTGGCGAAGATGAGGGCCGCGAGCAGGGTGAACCCGAGAAACGCCAGCGACATGGTTAGTCGCGATAGCTCCCGAGCGCCTGGGTCTCGAGCCGCTTCGGCCGCTTCTTTCCCGCCGCCGCCCGCGCGATGAGCTCGTCGAGGCAGGAAAGAGCGATTCGGTTGTCCCTCGGCTCGTAGGAGGAAAGGGCCTTCTCGAATTCGCCGGTGCGCTCGAGAAACGCGGAGATGGCGGCCGCCGAAATCTTCCGCGTCCAGGAGCCGTAGCCGAGATCCTTCAGGTAGCGCGCGTTGAGCTCCTGCTCGTACTGCTTCTCGATGGGAATGGCGAGCATCGGAACCCGCAGGCTCACCGCCTCGCTCATCAGAGAGAAGCCCCCGCCGGAAATGACGGCTTTCGCCGTCCTTAGATCCTCGAGAAACCCCGTCCCCGAGAACGCCCGAAGGCGGACGTTGCCGACGACTTCATCGGCTGCGGCCCCGTACACCCGGAAATCGCAGGGCAGTTTCCGCAGGATGGGGACGAGGTCTTTCTCCGGGATCGCGCGCTGGTAGACGACCACGTGATCTCCCGGCTCCCGCGCGGCATCGAGAACCTCCTTCCTCAAGATGGGCGGCACCAGAGTCGTGTATTTCTTGCGGACGCGGGGGAAGAAGAAGCTCGTGATGAGGTAATGGTAGGCCCTCGGCACCTTCATCCTCACCGCCATGCGGGCAACCTCGAAGTCGAATCCCTTGCGAATGGACTTCCCGTGCCGCAGCCGGTTCACCGCCTGGATGTTGTCGATGCTCACCACCGGAATCCGGTGGTTCAACGCGTAGAGGGCCGCCCAGGACTCGAAGTCGCTCACCACCATCTGCGGGCGGAAGCTCTCCTCGGCGACCTTGCGGTAGACCTCGACGTTCTTCATCACTCCCTTGGGCGCGTTCTTGAGGTTCCAGAACAGGCTGCCTGCGCGGTCGAGCCGGTTCCCGAAATAGCGCAGGGTGAGCCCGTGGATCTCTTCGAGCGCCATGTTCGCGCTGCCGGAGAAGCGTTCCTTCAGGAAGTCGTGCGCCTTGCCGGAGACCACCACCTTGATCTCGTGCCCGGAGGAGGCGAGGTGCTCGAGAACGACGGCGCTCCGGGTCGCGTGCCCCATGCCCTCGCCCACGACTCCGTAGAGGATCCTCATATTCGACCTCCCAGATTACACCAGGGAATTATTTACCTGAGGTAAACGCGGTATTCACGCGACCATCACCTGCGCGGTCTACCCTGGAGCTCGATGCGGGTCGCCGTCCTCTCCGACACCCACTTCGGAGACCCGCTTTGCACCCTCGTCTCCTCGGGACCCCGGGAAAAGGAGCCTTCGATCGGGCCAGCCTACGAGCCGTTGGCCCGGGCCATCGGGAAGGTGGACTACCTGGTCCTCCTCGGGGATATCCTCGACTTCTCGGTCGCGAGCTACGCCGATGCCTACCGCCAGGCGCGCGCGTTCTTCCGCCGGCTCTCGGACGATGGACTGGCTCGAGAGATCATCTACATCCCGGGAAACCACGACTTCGACGTCTGGCACACCGTCGAGCACCAGGTGAACGTGATCAACCGCCTGCAGCAGGGCCAGCTTCCGCGCGCGTTCAAACGCTCGGTTCCCGGCGTCATCGACGACCGGCGTCCGCGGCAGAAGTTCCTCCTTCCCGACGTGGTCCCGCACCGGGACCGCGAGGAGCCGGAGGCGCACTACGGAAACCTGTTCTTCGACGATATCACCCGCGAAGCCTCGAACGGCCGCCTCACCGGACGGAAGCTCACGTTCAATTTCGCCTACCCCAACCTCTATCTGGTGACCGACAGGGGCGAGAGCCTGCTCCTGACCCACGGGCACTACTTCGAGGCGTTCTGGTCGGTGGCGGCGGAGTGGACGGCGCTTCTCGCTTTCGACGATCTCGAGCTCGAGAGCGAAGAGATGTCGCTTCGTGAAGTGGTGGGTGTCAATCTCCCCCTGCACCAGCTCGCCTGCACCGGCATCGGCCAGGCGCGGCCACTCTCCTCGATCGCGCGAACGATCCAGAGGGAGATCTTCCAGGGCAAGACCGATACCCTCGACAAGTACTTCGACCGGCTGACGCGGTGGGTGCGCTCCGATCGCGGCCGCGCATGGCCCCACCGGGTGCTCGCGTCTCTCGCGCTTCGTTGGGCGAGCGCGAAATTCCTTTCGGTGGTCCGGTCGCTGGAGCATACGCGGTACAGCCGCGAGTTCCTGACGAGACCGAGCGTGCGCGAGAGGTTCCGCCAGTATTATCGGTACTCACTCGCGGAGACGAATCGGTTGATGAGCGAGCACGGGATCGAGATCCCGCGGCCGACCCACGTCGTCTTCGGGCATACCCACCAGCCGATTCCCTGGCAGACGGAAGAGCTCGTCGACCTCGTCGACGGGAATCCCGTGACCTTCTGCAACACCGGCGGCTGGGTCCTCAGAGAGAATCGTTCGTCTCTCGATTTCGTCGGCGCCGAGGTCCTGCTCTATGAGACGGGAAGCGGCGTTCGCTCCGTTTCCATCCGGACCGAGGACGTCTATCCCCCCGAGGAGAGCAAAGCTCCGAGGGCGGGAGGTCCGGAACCGCTTACGATGAAGAAACCGTGACCTCTCACTCGTGCCGGAGCGCTTCGACCGGAGCGGTGCGGGAGGCCTTCGATGCCGGACCGAACGTAGCCAGGAGCACCGCCGCCGACAGAATGACCGACACCGCAACATACGTAGGAGCGTCCGTCGCCGAGACTCCGTGGAGGAGCCCGGGGACGGCGGCGAGACCGCGGGAAAGCGCTGCCGAGGCCAGGAGGCCCAGGACGAGTCCCAGGCCGGCGGTCCTCAAGCCTTCTCCGAGGAACAACCGGAGGATCTCGCCGCGGGTCGCCCCGAGGGCGACGCGCAGGCCGATCTCACTCGTCCTCTGCGTCGCGGCGTAGCGGGCGAGGCCGTAGATGCCGACCGCCGCGAGCAGAAGCGCCAGGAGCGCGAACGCCGCGAGTAGAGTGAGGTTGAAGCGAGGCTGAGCGATGGACGCGGCCACCTTCCGGTCCATCGTCTCGACCCCGAAGACGGCGAGGTCGCGATCGAGCCTTCGCACTTCATCGCGGATGGAGGCGAGGAGCGGCCCGGGATCGGTGCGGGCGCGGACGAGAAGGGTCATCTCCTCGGTCCGGCCCAGCACGGGACGGTAATACATCGGAAGCGTGGATGCCGCGAGGCCGGCGTGACGGACGTCGCCCACCACTCCAACGACGGTGACCCAGGGGGAGTCGCCCTCCCGCTCTCCCATCTTGATGCGCCGGCCCACGGGGTCCGCGCCGTTCCAGTACTTGCGGGCGAAGGACTCGCTGACGATCGCGACCGGAGGCGAACCGGCGTCGTCGTGGACGTCGAACTCCCTCCCGGCGACGACGGGAATTCCGAGCGTCCGGAAGTAGCCGGGAGAGATTTCGCGGTACTCCTCGCTCCCCGAGTAGGAGACGCTATCCATATCCTCGACGTAGAAAGTGTAGTCGCTGTTGAATCCGCTGAACGGCGCGTTGGAGACGAACCCGGCCGCGGCGACCCCGGAGAGGCCTTCGAGGTTCCGGCGCAAGGCGACGAGGAACTGCGAGCATGCGGCATCGTCGGGATAGGACTCGAACGGAAGCGAGAGGCGCGCTGTCGCCAGGGGGGCGGCGTCGAAGCCGGGATCGACCTGAACGAGGTTGTGGAAGCTCCTGAGCAGGAGCCCGGCCCCGACGAGAAGCGCCACCGCGAGCGCGACCTCGCTGACCAGGAGCGCTTTCTGCGTCCGGCGACGGTCGACTCCCATGGTGCGCCGCCCGCCGGCTCCGAGGATGCTCCCGGCGCTCGTCCGGCTGAGTCGCCAGGCCGGGACCGTCCCGAACGCGACACCGGTCGCGATCGAGACCGCGAAGGTGAAGGCGAGGACCCTTATGTCGATGGCGACGGCATCGAGGCGCGGTATCTCTCCCGGCGCGAGGGCCACGAGGCCCTGGAGAATCCAGTGCGCCAGAAGGAGCGAGACGCCGCCGCTCAGAACCGAAAGAAGGACGCTCTCGGTGAGAAGCTGCCGCACCACGCTCCATCGGCTCGCTCCCAGGGCCTTTCGGACGGCGAGCTCCCGCTCCCTGGCCGCGGCGCGCGCGAGAAGGAGGTTCGCGACGTTGGCGCAGGCGATGAGGAGGACGAATCCGACGGCGCCGAGGAGAATCAGGAGAGCGGGCCTGACCTCGGCGACGAGATCGTCTCCGAGCGGCAGCACCAGCGCTCCGAATCCGGCGCCGGCCGGGTAGCTTTCGCGGAACTCCTGCTCCATTCGGGCGGCGACCACGCCGAGCTCGGTGCGCGCGGATTCGAGATTCCCCCCCTCCTTCAGGCGGGCGACCACTCTCATGAAATGGGCGGCCCGGGGCCGCGGGCGCTCCGGGTTCAACGACAATGGAAGCCACAGGTCCACTCCCGCCTGGGGGTACTGGAACCATTCCGGCAGGATCCCGACGACGGTCACCGCCTTCGCCTGGACGCGGATGGTGCGGCCGAGAATTCCTGGATCGGCGCCGAACTTTCTCTGCCAGAGGCCATGGCTCAGGACCACCACGTCGCCCTTTCCCGGCTGGTTCTCGTCCTCTTCGAACGTGCGTCCATGGAGGGCGCGGGCTCCGAGAACCCGGAAGAGGCTCGCGGTGACGTAGGTTCGCTTCACCGGTTCGGGCTCGCCTCCCTCGACCGCGAGGGTCGCGTCGTGGGGAAAGATGAAGGCGCCAATCGACTCGATGGAATCGGCCGACCGGTAGTCGTAGTACTCGGGCTCGGAGACCCCGCCCCGTGGAAACTGCGTCCAGCTGCTCCAGATGCGGACCAGTTTCTCGCTGCGATCGTAGGGGAGGGGGCGGAGGAGAACGGCGTTCACCACGGTGAAGATGGCGCTGTTCGCCCCGATGCCGAGCGCGAGAGCAATTACCGCGACCGCGGTGAACCCGGGGTTGCCGCGGAGCCCGCGCCACGCAAGCTTCAAGTCCTGGCCGATCGTCCCTCGCATCAGACTCTCCTTCCGACTTCTCCGCGCGCCCGCGGGGGTGAAGCTCCGCCGCCGCTCCCAACGTTCGGCCAGGCCGCTCGTCGCGACGTTCCAGGCGCTGCCGATCGCGAAGCGGAAAGCCGAAAGCCGCCCGCGGCGGCGCGCGTCCTCGAAACCTTCCTCGAAGTCGGCCTCGATTTCCGTCCCGAACTCCTTTCGAAAGGAGGGGGAACAGAGCCGGAGCGCGCAGCGCAGGATCCCCCTCGTCATCGCGCGAGGAGGCCTCGGGCCTTCACTCTCTGGACGAGATCCGCGAGCCGAAGGCACTCTTCCCGCAGGACGCGCTCGCCGAGAGCCGTCAATCGATAGTTCCTTCGGCGCTCGTCGGCGCCGCGGCCCGGAGCCGTCGTGGCGACGAGCCCGGCGCGCATCATCCGGCCGAGAAGCCGGTAGAGCGAGCCGATTCCGAGCTTCACCTCGCCGCCGGATTCGCTCTCGACGTCCTTCATGATTCCGTAGCCGTGGCGCTCGCCACGGTTCAGCACCAGGAGGATGAGGAAATCTTCCGGTTTGAGGGACATGATATAAGTAAGTTACTTATATCACGAGCGGGTCGTTCGGCAACTTTTTCTCGCGGGACTATGATCCGAGTCCATGGCCTACATCTTCGCGGAATGGGCGATCATCCTTCTATTGATTCTCGCGAACGGCCTGTTCGCGATGTCGGAGATCGCGGTCGTCTCCTCCCGAAAGGCGCGGCTGAAAGAGCGAGCCGATCGAGGAGACCACAAGGCCGCCGCCGCCCTGGAGCTGGCGCGCGCCCCGGACGCGTTCCTCTCGACGGTGCAGATCGGGATCACCCTCGTGGGAGTGCTCGCGGGCGCCTTCGGAGGCGCCACGGTCGCCGAGAGCATCGGCGCGCGCCTCGGGCCCTATCCCCGGCTCGCGCCCTACGGGGAAGCGCTCGGAGTGGGCGCGGTGGTCCTCGCGATCACCTATCTGTCCCTGATTCTCGGCGAGCTTGTGCCCAAGCGCATCGCCCTCAACAACCCCGAGCGCATCGCCTCCCTCGTGGCCTCGCCGATGAAGGCGCTCGCACGGCTCGCCTCCCCCGTGGTACGCCTGCTGACGCTCTCCACCTCCTTCGTCCTTCGGCTTCTACGGGTGCGCCCGTCCGTCGAGGCGCCGGTGACGGAAGAGGAGATCAAGGTCCTGATCGAGCAGGGCACGGAATCGGGGACGTTCGAGCGGGCGGAGCTCGACATCGTCGGGCGCGTCTTCCGGCTCGCCGACCGCCACGTGGCGTCGGTGATGACTCCTCGCAACGAGGTCATCTGGATCGATCTGGAACAGCCGGGGGAAGAGAGACGACGTGTCCTGCGGGAGTGCGGCCGGTCGCAGTTTCCCGTAGCCCGGGGGACGCTCGACTCCGTTCAGGGTATCCTTCGAGTGAAGGACTGGCTTCGGGTCGAGGAGATGCCTCCGGGCGACGACCGGTCGCTTTTGCAGCCGGCGCTCTTCGTCCCCGAGACGACGTACGCCCTCGATTTACTCAAGCAGTTCCAGAAATCCCGACAGCACATCGCCGTCGTCCTCGACGAGCACGGCGGCACCGCCGGGATCGTCACCCTCCACGACATTCTCGAGGCGATCGTCGGCGATCTTCCCCCCGCGGACGAGGAAGCCGAGCCGCTCCTGGTGACGCGCGGCGATGGCTCGTGGCTCGTGGACGGCT
>DAISKN010000036.1:0-18478 GCA_036820975.1 Acidobacteriota bacterium
GTGGAGTCGTACTGCCGTGCCGCGAACGGGGCTCCGTTCTGACGCGCGAGCCAGTCGGGAAAGGACGCGAGGAAGTCGACCCCGCCCTCGAACGTCCGGACCCTCTGCTCGATGGGCTGGGCCCCGAAGGAGAACGGCTGAAGGAGGAACTGCGAAACGTAGGGCCCGACGTCCGCCCCCCGGTAGGAAGGTCGAAAAATCGCTTGAGGAGTCGACGACAGCTCGGCGGCCGCCTTCTCGATGACGGGGCTCGTGCCGTACTCGGAAAAAGGCACGTCGCGAGCGAGGGCCATCCAGTATGCCTCCGCCATCTCCGCCGCGAGCTCCTCGCTCGCGAACGGAGGCGGCGGCGGGACCACGATCTGGTGGGAGTCCGCACCCGAGACCGTGAAAGCGATCCCTCCCTGCGGATTGCGGAGCGGTTGCCCCCCGCTCGAGCCCAGCGGGATCGCGTCGAAGTCCGAGACTCGCCCGCTCCGGCACGCGCGAACGAAGGTCGAGTACGCGGACGTATCGACGTGTCCCAACGCGTCATGGGGCAGTCCTTTGGAGAAGCTCCCGAATCTCTGCGGGTACCGGGATTCGTCGCCATTGACGGCCGGAATGGACAGCGGCGCGGTGAGCCAGGCGCTCGCACGCCGGAGGCGCTGCTCGTAGGCGGCGCGACGGCGTGCGACCAGCTCCGATTTGGAGAAAGCCGCAGGAGCCGTAGAGGATTGCAACAGGTCTTCACTCCCGGTGACAACGGCGACGCTTGCGACCCTGGCCAGAAAATCGCGGCGAGTCTGGTTGCTGTAATTTTCTTGGGTTCCCATGCTGCCCCGCTTCCTTTGGTTCCTTTGGCGCGCGATAGATGAGGGTACCGCGCCCCTGGAAAGGCAGAGGGCCAGTTTTGGATCGGTTTTCGGCCAGTAGGGATCAGTATCCGAGAGCGCAGCCGTCCTTGCGCGGGTCCGAGCCTCCCATGAGAACGCCGCTCTCCCAGTCGATCTGAATCGCCTGGTAGCCCCCGTACGCCCCCATCCGCGTCATCGGACGATGGCCCTTCCGGATCAGCGCCTGGAGAACGTCGATGCCGACTCCCGATTCGAAGGCGACGGCGCCCTCCGAGAAATGGCGGAACCGCGCCGCTTCCCCCGCCTGCTGCACGTTCATCCCGAAGTCGATGATGTTGAGGAGGACCTGGGTGTGGCCCTGAGGCTGCATGTCGCCCCCCATCACTCCGTAGCTGATCCAGGGCTTGCCGTTCTTGAAGACCATTCCCGGCATGTTGGTGTGCAGGGCTCTTTTCCCCGGCGCCATTTCGTTGGGATGGCCGGACTCGAGGGAGAAACCGGCGCCTCGATTCTGGAGGGCGATTCCCGTTCCCGGCACGACGCGTCCGGAGCCGAAGTCGTCGAAGACGCTGTAGATGAAGGAGACGACGTTGCGCTTCTCGTCGACGACCGTGAGGTACACGGTCTCCGTCGTGTCGATGAGGCCGGGCGGGATCTCCGTCGCCGCGCGATCGGAGTCGATGAGGCGCCGCCTTTCTGCCGCGTACTCCTTCGAGATCAACGTCGAAAGCGGAACCCGCGCCTTTTCCGGATCCGCGAGATAGCGGTCGCGATCGGCGAAAGCGAGCTTCTTGGCCTCGATGAGCCGGTGGAGATACTCCGCCGAGTTGTGTCCGAGCTTCGCCACATCGAAGCCCTCGACGATGTTCAACATCTCCAGTGCCACGAAGCCCTGGGAGTTCGGCGGGATCTGATAGACGGTCGCGCCTCGATAGGTCGTCGAGATGGGCTCGACCCAGTCGCCGTGGTGGCTCGCGAGGTCCTCGAGGGTGACGAACCCGCCCTCCGCCTGGACGAAATCCACGATCCTCCGGGCGAGCTCGCCGCGATAGAAAACCTCCGGTCCCTTCTCGGCGATGAGGCGGAAGGTGCGGCCGAGGTCCGGGCTCTTGAAGATCTCTCCATGCTTCGGAGCTCTTCCGTCGACGAGGTAGGTCGAAGCGGAATCCGGATTCCGGGCGAGCTTGGGGACGCTCGATTGCCAGTCGGTCGCGATGATCTCGGAGACCGGAAAGCCCGACTCGGCGTAGAAGATCGCGGGCTCGAGGAGCTCTTTGAGCGGCCGGCTCCCGAAGCGGGACCGGAGCATCTCCCATCCATCGAGGGCTCCGGGAACGGTGACCGCGAGGATGTCGTCGTAGGGAACGCGCTCGAGGCCGCGCTCGCGGAGCTTCGCGGCCGAGGCGAGCGCCCCCGCGCGGCCGGTCGCGTTCAAGCCGTAGAGCTTCTGCGAATCCGCGTGGTAGACGAGGGCGAAGAGGTCGCCCCCGATCCCCGTCATCATGGGCTCGACGACGTTGAGGGTCGCCGCGGTCGCGATCGCGGCATCGATGGCGTTTCCCCCTTCCTGGAGCACGCGCAGCCCCGCGGCGGCCGCGAGCGGCTGACTCGTCGCCACCATCCCGCGCGTCGCGAGGACGGGCGATCTTCCGAGCTTCGCGTCGGCCGCGGGACGATCGGAGGCGGCTGAGAGGAAGGAGAGCGAGAGGAACGCGACGAAAGCGGCTGTCGACTTCATGCGGAATTCTAGCATTTGACGGCGGCTTTGATATGGTGTCGTCCCAACCAGGGAGAATCACATGCCGTACCCCCGCATCGCCTTCGCTTCGCTCCTCCTCCTCGCTACCGCGGCCCGGGCCCAGCAGCCTCCGCAGGACGAGCCGTCCTGGAAATGGCCCGAGTCGCGCTGGCGCGCCGCCGTCGACAAGGTGCGCGCCGGAAAGCGGCTCCTTCCGCCGTCCTGGCCGGGCGGCGCCAGAGTCGCCGTCGCCCTCTCCTTCGATTTCGACAACGAGACCCTCGCCCTCCGAAACGGTCAGACTCTGCCGTCGCTCCTCTCGACGGGCGAGTACGGATCCCGCGCGGCGCTTCCGAGAGTGCTCTCGCTCCTCGACAAATACGAGATCCCCTCGACGTTCTTCATCCCGGGAGTCGCGGCCAAGCTCTATCCCGACGATGTGAAGCGGATCGCGCAGGCGGGACACGAGATCGGGATCCACGGCTGGATCCACGAGTGGACCTCGAGCCTCGCCCGCGACGAAGAGCGGATGCTCATGGAGCGCTCGCTCGCGACCATCGAGGAGCTGACGGGGAAAAAACCCGTTGGAATCCGGACCGGTTCGTGGGAGTACAGCGCGAACACCGCGGAGCTCATCGCCGAGCTCGGCCTTCTCTACGACAGCAGCCTCATGGCGGACGACGTGCCCTACGAGGTCCTGAGCGACGGCCGGCCTACCGGCGTCGTGGAGCTTCCGGTGGAGTGGCTCCTCGACGACTATCCCTACTTCAACATGGATCGCTTCGCGGGCCTCCGTCCCCATACCCCGCCGAGCGCCGTCTACGAGATCTGGGCGTCGGAGTTCGACGTCGCCTACGAGGAGGGCGGCATGTTCCTCCTGACGATGCACCCCCAGATCATCGGCCATCGCTCGCGGATGGCGATGCTGGAGAAGCTCGTCCAATACATGCGGTCGCGCCCCGGCGTCTGGTTCGCGACCCACGAGCAGGTCGCGCGCCACGCGAAGGACAAGGGAGCCTCGGAGCGGTGACAGCGCGGGCCTGACTTGCGAAACGGAAGGCCACCGCCAGATGAGCTATCGTGGGGTGTGCGCCACAAGGAGACATCCATGCCGACCGTTTGGCTCTTGACGCTCCTCCTCGCCTTCGTTCCCTCGGCGTTCGCTCAGACCGATGCCACCGAGGACGATCTGGCGAAGCTCCAGGCCGATCTGCAGAACCTGGAAGCCGACCTCGGTCTGGTCGCTCCGGATGCGCTCTCGCCTTCCCAGCGCGAGCGCGTGGAGCGGATCCGGGAGGAGGCCATCTACCTCAACGTCAAGGCCCGGAAGCATCAGGAGGCGATGGGGTCCGAGGGAGAAGGAACGGGAATCCCCCGCGACGAGGTGCGGGACCTGCGCCTCGACGTCTCCGACCTGCGGAACGAGCTCCGTCCTCATCTCACGCGCGCCGCGGAGGCAGAGGCTGCGACGACCATCCCCGCGGGCACGGAGTTGGAGCTGCGGCTCGAGGAATCGCTGAGCTCCGAGACGGCGAAGCCGGGAGACCGATTCAGCGCGACCTGCGCGGCGCCCGTCCTTCGGGGAAACCGGGTCGCGATCGAAGCGGGAAGCGTGTTCCGTGGACGAGTAGAGCTCGTCGACCAGGCCGGCCGCGGTACGGACCGCACGGCAAGACTCCTTCTCGTCGTCGACGAGGTCGAGTATCAGGGGAAGTCTTACGACGTCGCCGCGACCGTCACCGACGCCTCGGAAAGGCTCGAGACCGGTCTCGGCTCCGAGGCGAAGAAGATCGGAATTGGGGCGGGCCTCGGCTCGGTCCTGGGAGCGATCCTCGGCGGGAAGAAGGGCGCCGTCATCGGGGCCACGGTGGGCGGCACGGGCGCGATCCTGGGGACGGAAGGAAACGAGGTGGAGCTGCCGCACGGGACCATTCTCCGGCTCCGACTCGACCGCGATCTGGTCCTTTCCGAGAACGCCCGATAACGCGACAGCCATTCATCTCGCGGTCCCGAAGCCCGTTCCGGGCGCACCCGCTCGAGCCGCCATCCGCTCCAGCTCTCGACGGAGAAGCGAGAGGAGGAGCGGTTTCGCGGTGCGGACGAAGAAATGGTCGCCGGGAAGCATGTGCATGCCGAAAGACGCGCTCGTCTCGCGCTTCCAGTCCTCGAGGAGCTCGGGGGCTCGCTCGAAATCGCCCGATCCGCCGAAAACGGTGATGGGCACTTCGAGAGGCGGCTCGACGCGATAGCGGTACCGGGCGCAGACGGCGAAATCCGCCCGCAAAGTCGGCAAGAAAAGCTCCCGCATCTCGGCGTTGGCGAGGACCGCCTCGGGGGTGCCGTTCAGCGTCCGGAGGTATTCGATGAATTCAGATTCCGGAAGCAGGTGGACTGCCCGGGCCGGGTCGGGATAGCGCGGGGCCGATCGCCCCGAGAGGAACAGGTGGGCGGGTGCCGGGCCGGACCGCCGCCGGAGCTCGCGAGTCAGCTCGAACGCGACCAGTGCTCCCATGCTGTGGCCGAAGAGGGCATAGGGAGCCTGGAGACGCGCACTCAGCGCCTCGATGAGGGCTTCCACCAGGGGCTCGACCCGGTCGAAGGCCGGCTCCATGAGCCGGCTCTCGCGGCCGGGAAGCCGCACCGCGCGAACCTCGACGCCCTCTCCCAGGTCATCCGCCCACGACCGGTACTCCACCGCACCTCCCCCGGCGTGCGGAAGACAGAAGAGCCGGAGGCGGGCGTCGGGCCTCGCGTCCCGGGAGTCGAGCCAGCGATTCGCCGTATCCACGGGTTACGGCGCGCGAAGCTTCAGGAGCCGGGCGGCGGTCGCGCCAACAATCAGCTCTCTCTCGTGATCGCCGAGCCCGGAGACGGCGGCGACGTCTCCGCGCGGGTCGCGGCTCGCGACCGGAAACGGGTAGTCGGTCCCCATCACGACCCGATCGGCCCCGACCTGATCGACGAGATGCCGGAGAACGGCGGGCGAGTACACGAGCGTGTCGAAGTAGAGCTGCTTCAAGTACTCGCTCGGTTTCTTCCTCATCTGGCGGCAGTGGGGGTCGACCGCGTGGCAGTTGTCGGAGCGGCCGATATAGGAAGGAAGGTAGCCACCGCCGTGGGCGGCGACGATTTTCAAACCCGGGAACCGATCGAGAAATCCGTCGAAGATCATATGGGAAAGAGCGACCGTGGTCTCGAGCGGGTTCCCGACGGTATTGCCGAGCGTGCCCGCGCCCTGAAACCTTTTCGCCCCCTCCGGGAAGCTCCGAGGATGGACGAAGACGACGCAGTCGAGCTCCTGCGCCTTCGCCCAGAAGGGATCGAACCGCGGGGCCGAGATCTCCTCACCCAGAACGCTTCCGGTGACCATGAATCCGGGAAAGCCGTGGAGCTTCACCGCCTCCGCCACCTGCTCCGCGGCGAGCTCCGGCAGATGGAGAGAGACCCCGCCCAGGCCCACGAGCCGTTTCGGGTGCCTGGCGCACATCTCCGCGAGCTTCTGGTTCTGGATGCGCACGACGTCGGACGAAAGCTCGCGGTCCGCCCAGTAGTGGTACTGCCCGACGTAGAGGCTCACCGCTTGCACGTCGACTCCCTCGCGATCCATTTCCGCGATGCGGGCCTCGACGTTCACCAGGTCCTCGAAGTAGGGCGCCTTCACGAAGGTCTCGAGGTCCTTCGCCTCGGGCCGGTTCCGCAGAAGGGGCCAGTCGTCTCCGACGAACGCATGCGCGTGGAAGTCCACGGTAAGTGGCTTGTTCGTGCCTCGCTGAGCGGCCGAAAGGCGCGTTCGGACGAGGCCGCACCCGCAGAGCGCCGCCTTAAGAAACTCTCGCCGATGAAGCATCGTGACCTCCCCGAGCGGCGAGGACCAGAGCCGCGGCCGCGACCAGCACGGCGGCGACGAAGAAGATGCTCGCGGTGAAGCTCCCCGTGAGATCCCGAAGTCTTCCCACCAGGAGCGGACTCGTAGCCGAGGCGAAGATCCCGCAGGAGCTGATGAAGGCGATTCCCGCGGGACGGGCGGCCGCGGAGAGAATCGTCGGGGGGACCGTCCAGAACACCGCCATGGCGGCGAACGCGCCGATGGAGACGCCCACCAGGCCGGCGAATCGCACCCACGGCTCGGCGGAGGCCGCGACCAGGACCCAGCCGACGGCGGCGAGTCCCATCGGGAGCACGATGTGCAGGGTCCGCTCCTTCTTCCGATCGGACCGGGCGCTCCAAAGGGGCATCACCAGCGCCGTCAGGAACGCGGGAATGGCGACGACGAGTCCCACGAACGAGAAGCTCCTTCCCTCCAGGGCCTCGCGCGCGATCGTGGGCGTCCAGGTCGCGTTGGTGTTGAGGGTCATCGTGAGGCCGAAGTAGGCGAGCGAGAGCAGAATCACGTCCCGTCCCAGGAGCTCCCTCCAGGCGCTCGCGCGTGAGGGAGGCCGCTCGGGCCCCGCGAGGCTCGCCTGGAGTACGGCTTTCTCGGGCTCCGTCAGCCACTTCGCGTCCGCGGGCCGGCTCGTGAGGTAGATGGCGGCGACGACCCCGAGAACGACCGAGGGCAGGCCTTCGACGAGGAAGAGCCATCGCCACCCCGAAAGTCCGAGAGCCCCATCGCCCCACTGAAGGATCAGCCCGGAGATGGAGGCTCCGAGCGCGATGGTCACGGGCATGGCGATCATGAAGACCGCGTTCGCGCGCGCTCGATGCGACTGCGGGAACCAGTAGGTGAGGTAGAGCAGGACTCCGGGGACGAATCCCGCCTCCGCGACGCCGACGAGGAATCGGATGACGTAGAGGCTCGCGGGGCTCGAAGCGAACATCGTCGCGGTCGAGGCGATTCCCCAGGTGATCATGATCCGCGGAATCCAGATGCGGGCGCCGTACCTCGCCAGCATCAGGTTGCTCGGGATCTCGAAGAACATGTAGCCGACGTAGAAGATGGTGTTGGCGATCCCGAACATCGTCGCCGTGAGACCCAGGTCCCGGTTCATGGAAAGGGCGGCGAACCCGATGTTGATGCGATCGAGGTAGGCGAAGACGTAGAGAAGGAAGAGAAACGGAATCAGGCGGCGGGAAACTTTGCGGACTACCGATTCCGAAGTCGGTTCTCCTGACACGCGCGAGGGAATCTACAGCCGTCGCGGGCCGAGCGCAAGCCCGGAGGCTGTGATAGTTTGCGCTCTCATGAACGTTCTTCTCCTCGCCCTGTTTCTCCAGACCGCCGACCTGGTGCTTCGCGGGGGCAAGGTCATCACCGTCGATCCATCCGAGCGGATCGCGGGCGCGGTTGCGGTCGAGGGCAACCGCATCCTTGCCGTGGGGACGGACGAAGAGGTCGCGCGTTTCACCGGCCCTCGGACGCGCGTGGTCGATCTCGGAGGACGGGCTCTACTTCCCGGCTTCATAGACGGCCACTCGCACGTCGAGGGGCTGGCCGAATCGGAGCACGCGAGGCTGCCAATCCATATCCCGCACTCGCTTTCGACCACGGCCGATATCGTAACAAGGCTCCGGGAGCGGGCCTCGGAGATTCCCGCGGGTACCTGGATCGTGGGTCAGGGCACGTACAACCAACCGATGCCGACTCGCGGCGAGCTGGATCGCGCGGTGCCCGACCATCCCGTCGTCCTCCGCTGGAGCGCGCACGATCTCCTCCTCAACCACAAAGCCGTCGAGGCCGCGGGCCTTTCAGACGCTCCCGACCCCACGAACGGCATCGGGCGCATCGAGCGGACTCCCGCGGGCGAGCCGGCGATTCTGAGAGATGCGGGAATCGAGCTTCCCGTCCCCCACTCGACGTACGAGCAGATGCGGGAGTGGATCCCGAAGACGCTTCGCGAGTTCTATCTCTCGAAGGGAGTCACCAGCGTCTACGACATGTCGTCGCCGGAAATCGCCTACCGAATCTATCAGGAGTTGAAGGACGGAGGACGACTCCCGGTCCGTCTCCTCATGAGCTATCGCTACACCGAGGTCGAGCCTCTGCTTCGCGTCGGCATTCGCACGGGCTTCGGAGACGACTGGCTCCGGGTGGGAGCCATCAAGTTCCATCAGGACGGCGTCTGGGGCACGACCGCGGCCACCTATCACCCCGCGTGGAAGGGCTCGGGGACGACCTGGGTCCCGGAGAACTACGGCGGGGTTCGCTTCGAGCAGGAGGAGCTCGACCGCCGGGTGCTCGAGGCGCACCGCGGCGGCTGGCAGGTCTGGACTCACGCCAACGGCGACCGCGGGCAGGACATGGCCATCACCGCCTACGAGCGGGCGCAGAGCGCCTCTCCCCGGCCGGACCCGCGACATCGCATCGAGCACTTCGCCCACTTCCTGGTGCAGGATCCCGCGAGGCCCGGGAGGACAGACGAGCGGCTCTCCCGCATGAAGCGGGCGGGGATCGTCCCCTCCCCTCAGGTCGCGTTCCTCTGGCGCCTCACGGACGAAGGAGTGGAAGAGCCGAACGTGAAGTTCTTCCCGATGAAGACGCTCCTCGACGAGGGTCTTCATCCCGTGGGCGGCTCCGACACCCTCGGGACGCAGAACTTCGCGACGAATCCAATGTTCTCGATCTCGGTCGCGGTGAACCGAAAGACGAAGTACGGAACGCCGGTGCAGACGGAGGAGGCGATCTCCGTCATGGACGCGATCAAAATGTTCACGATCTGGGCGGCTTACGGAGGCTTCGAAGAGAAGACCAAAGGAAGCATCGAGCCGGGAAAGCTCGCCGACCTCGTGGTTCTCTCCACAAACCCCCTCTCGGCCGCACCCGAAGCGCTCGCCGATATCCGCGCGGACCTCGTGGTCCTCGACGGAAAGATCGCGTACGAGCGGACGTCGAAGTGATCTCCCGGCGCGGCTTCCTGAAGCTCGGGGTGGCCGCCGGCGCGGTGCGCCTGCCCCCGCTCGTCCAGGCGCCCTCGAGCGATCTCGCGATGGTGAACGCTCGAATGGTCACGATGGACGAGGAAACGCCGGAGGCCGAGGCGGCGCTGGTGCGCGGAGGCCGCATCGCTCTCGTGGGGACCAACCGCGAGGTGAGGTCACGATCGGGCGGCGCTCGGGAATTCGACGCAAAGGGACGGGTGGTGGTGCCGGGCTTCATCGATGCCCACGCCCACTTCGAGCTCACCTGCCTCGGCGCCTCGTTCCAGGCTGCCTGTCACACGCCGCCCTACACGAGCCTTCGCGAGATCGTGAAGGTCCTCGCGTCGAAAGCCTCGGACACCCCCAGGGGCCAGTGGGTGATCGGGCGTGGCTCTTTCAGCATGCGCGAGAAGCTCGAGGAGCGCGAGCTTCCCACGCGGCACGCGCTCGATGCCGTCACTACCGAGCATCCCCTCGTCCTGTTCTCGGGTCTTCACGTCGCGATGATGAATACCCGCGGGCTCCAGGAGCTCGGCCTCTGGGATGGCGACCCTCCCCGCGGAGTCCGGGTGCTCCGGGAGCCCTCGGGCCAGCCCTCGGGCATCGCGACCGAGGTCTGGGATCTCCTCCCCGGCTATCCCCTCGCCGACGTGCGGGAGGCGGTGCGGGCGCACGCGAAAGACATTTTCATTTCCAGGGGAACGACCTCGCTTTCGACGATCCCCTTTTCTTCGGACGACGTCCGCGCCGACCAGGAGCTCCAGGCCGAAGGCGACCTGCCTCTGCGGCTTCGGGTCTACTACCACGTGCCCCGGGTGATCTCCCTCGAGTCGCTTCTCGCGACAGGCTTTCTTTCGGGCGTCGGCGACGACAGTTTCCGTTACGGGGGAATCAAGATCTTCGTCAACGGCACGACGAGCGACGGCCTCGGAAACGCCATCGAGGACTTCAAGTGGACAGAGGAGGAGCTGAACGACTTCGTCTCCCCAGCCCATGACGCCGGGATACAGCTCATCATGCACGTCCTCTCGCGCGACGCGATGCTGATGGCCGCCGCGGCGGTCGAGGAGGCGGTACGCCGGCATCCGAAGCCTCATCGCCATCGCGTCGAGCACGGCGGGGATCGCCTCGATGCTCTCGAAGACATGAGGCGTCTGAAGGCGGCGGGGATTCGGGTGGTCTGCACCCCCCACTTCGCCCGCCGTCCAGGAACCGCCTCGCGAGTCCCTCGATTCCGGACGATGATTGAAGAGGGACTCGAGCCCATCGCCGTCACCGATACCACGGGCACCGTACCCGAGGCCTCCGGCCCCCTCTTCAACATCGCCTGCGCTATGACGCCCAAAGCGGACGGCGGAGCCGCGCCGAGCGCCGAGGAATCGCTCTCGTTCGAAGAGGCCCTGAAGATGCACACGCTCTGGGCGGCCTACGGAGGGTTCGAGGAGCGGGACAAGGGATCGATCACCGCGGGCAAGCTCGCCGATTTCGCGGTTCTGTCCGAGGATCCTCGCGGTCGGCCGGGGAAGGAAGTCTTCGAGATCGAGGTGGATGCCACGATTCTCGGCGGCAAAGTCGTTTTCGAGCGTTGAGCTCGCAGGAGGAGAAAATGAAACGGATTCCAGGGATGGTCTCGCTGGTTCTGAGCCTCGCGAGCGCGGCCTCGGCGCAGTCGTCGCTTTCCGCGGATCAGATTGCGGCGATCAAGAACGAAATCACATCGGCCGTTCACCGCTATTATCAGCTCTTCACGGACAGGAACATGAAGGCGCTCCCCCAGGAGATATTCCACGTACCCTTCATCTACCTCGCGCCCGAGGGAGCGCAGGTGGACGCGACGGCGGAAGTGATGACCGCGCGATTCGAGGGGAACCTCAAGAGGCTTCTCGAGAGCGGCTGGGATCGCTCGGAGTTCCCGAGTCCGAACGTGTGCGTGCTCAACGCCGGCTCCGCGATCGCCAGCGGCAAGTTCTACCGCTACAAGAAGGACGGGAGCGTGCTCTCGGAGAACGCGGTGACCTACATCTTCGGAAAGACGGACAAGGGGTGGCGCATCGTATCCTTCGGCGGGCACGGCCTCGACCGGGTGGTGCCCTGCCGGGACTGAAGCGGTGCTAGAATACGGGCTCCCAAGTAAAAGGAGATTGCCATGAAGGTGCCGAAACTATCCTGGGTTCTCGGTCTGACCGCTTCGCTCGCGAGCGTTCCGGCTTTCGCGCAGCACGACCACCCCGAGGGCGGAACCCCGCCCGACCAGCTGGGGACCGTGCACTTCGTGAACTCATGCAGCCCGGGGGTCGAGAAGGATTTCGACCGGGCCATCGCCATGCTTCATTCGTTCTGGTTCTCGGCGTCCATCAAGACGTTCGAGGAGGTTCTCTCGAAGGATCCGGCCTGCGCCATGGCCCACTGGGGCATCGCGATGAGCTGGTGGGGGAACCCCTTCGGGGGCTTCCGGTCTCCGAAGGCGATCCAGGACGGCACCGCCGCCGTCGAGAAAGCAAGGGCGGCCAACGCCAAGACGGAGCGGGAGCGGGACTATATCGCCGCCGTTGCGCTCTTGTTCAAGGATGCCGGCACCGTCGACCAGCGCACACGAACCCTCGCATACGAGCAGGCGATGGAGAAGGTCGCGGCGAAGTATACCGAGGACCCCGAGGCCCGGATCTTCTACGCACTCTCGCTCGACCAGACGAACCTCCCGACCGACAAGACTTACGCGAACCTCCTGAAGGCCGCGGAGATCCTGGAGAAGGAGTTCAAGACTCAGCCGGATCATCCGGGAATCGCCCACTACATCATCCATAGCTACGACGTGCCGGCGCTCGCCCCGAAGGCTCTCGACGCCGCGAAGCGCTATGCGAAGATCGCGCCCGCCGCACCCCACGCGCTCCATATGCCTTCGCATACGTTCACCCGCGTCGGCTACTGGCAGGAGTCGATCGAGACCAACATCGCCTCGGCGGCCGCCGCCAGGAAAGACAAGGCGCCCTCCGAGGAGCTCCACGCGCTCGACTATCAGACCTACGCGTACCTTCAGACGGCGCAGGATGCGCTCGCCAAGAAAGTCCTCGAGCAAATTCCGGCGATCGGGGCGCAGATCCAGGTGAACGTCGCGGGAGCCGCCGCACCCGCCCCCGCGGGCTACTTCGCTCTCGCTGCCATCCCCGCCCGCTACACCCTGGAGCGCAACGACTGGGCCGGCGCCGCGAAGCTCAGCCCCAAGGAAACCCGCTTTCCCTGGACAGACGCCGTGACCTATTTCGCCCGGGCTCTCGGCGCCGCCCGCAGCGGAAACCCCGCGGCCGCGGCCAAGGACGTGGAAACGCTGAACGCCCTCGCCGCGAAGCTGCGCGAGGCCAAGGATGCCTACTGGACCGGCCAGGTCGAGATCCAGGCGAAGGCGGCGTCGGCTTGGATCGCTTTCGCCGAAGGGAAGAAGGACGAAGGCATCGCCCTGATGCGCGAGGCGGCTGGGATGGAGGATCTCACGGAGAAGAGCGCGATCTCCCCGGGCCCCATCAAGCCCGCGCACGAGCTCCTGGGCGAGATGCTTCTCGAGGCGGGAAAGCCTGCCGAGGCCCTCGCGGAGTTCGAGGCGACGATGAAGAAGGAGCCGAACCGCTTCCGCGGTGTTTACGGGGCCGCGGTCGCGGCCGAGCGTTCCGCGGACAAGGCGAAGGCCAAGCAGTACTACAAACAGCTGCTTCAAATCTGCGAACGGGGAGACGCCTCCGCCCGGCCGGAGCTCGCGGCGGCCCGCAAAGCCGCGACCGACTGAACCGGCTCAAGGGATGTTCCCGTCCGTTTTCGAAGGGCGTAGACCGGCCCACGTCGCGCGCGTTCGCGACGAGGCGACGGCCTATTGGGAGCGTCGTTCCTGGCGTCTCCGGGCCATCCTCGAGGCGGGCCGGTTCACGATGCACGACGTCGTGAACCACGCCCGCATCCGGGAGGCCGTCCGGGAGCAATGGCGCCTCGGCAGGATTCTGGACGAGAACCGGGCGGTCGAGAGCTATATCGCCTACCTCGAGTACCTCGAAGCCGTGACACTGGGTGAACTGCCGCGCACGGTGCGTGCGCGGCGATCCCTGTTCTCTCTCTGATCTCCGCCGCGGCGCTAGGTTCCGAACTTCTCCGGAAACTGTTTGATGATTCCGGAGCTCAGCATATCCGCCATCTTCAGGATTTGTTCTCGGGCCTCGTCGTACGCGGCGACGTCCGCCGTCCAGTCCTTTCCGAGGTGGGCTTCCACCTCGGCGGTCGTGAGCTCCAGATGCTCTCGCATCATCGATTTCATGTCCTGAAGCGGCCAATTCCCTGAATTCGCGGCGCTCAGGAACGATGCGATCTCGTCCGCGTTCTTGTGCCAGCGCTTCGCCGCGTCCGCCTTCTTGTCCGCCTGGCCCGCTCTGGCCGCGTCAATCAGCTCGGTGGCGATGAGGATATGGTCCTTCAAGAGCGCGGTGAGCTTATCGCCGGCGGCATCCCCATAGAAGGGCTTGACGGCGTTGCCGATGTCGACCTGATTCCGCAGCAGACGTTTCGCGGTCGCTTCCTTGCCCGGCAGATCCGCTGCGGCGCTGACGATGTACAAGCGAGTCCAGGTGACATGGTCGTTCCAGAGCTCACGCATGTCGTTGCCGAAGTCGAGTCGGCTGGCCGGGGAAGCCACTGAGGCGATGAGCGAGAGACCAAACACCGTGAGCGGAATGCTCCCGCTGCGAAGCCATTGTCTTGAGATCATGGAAACCTCCCACGACGAGATTAGGCGGGGCGCCTCGGAGGAACACTCGGATGGCGAGTGTATAGGGGCGGGAAAAACACCTTAGCGAAGATGGCAACTCCCGTACCTCGATGCCGTGACAAGCCGCGACACGGGCGAAATGCCGGCCCGGTGCGCGCGGCGATCCCTGTTCTCGCTCTGACCCGTTGCTTCGAATCTGCGAACGTGAACGCGCCTCCGGCCGGCCGGAGCTCGCGGCGGCCCGCAAAGCCGCGACCAACCGAGTCAGCGCAGGGCCGACAGCATCCGCCGGGCGACGGCCTGGTTGATCTCCGCGGGAACAGGCTGGGGTCCCTTCGCCAGAGTCGAGGGATCGCGCGCAATCCGCGCGAGGGAAGCCGCTTGGAGCGAAAGCCCGAGATCCATCACTTCGACGGGATTCCCACCGGCGGCGGCGAGGTTCAGCATCTCACCCCGAGCCAGAAGGTAGATCGTCTTCCCCGATGGAAGAGTGAACCGCTCGATACCATCGTCGACCCACACAGCGTCTCGAGAGAGCGCTCGCAGCGCGTCGAGCTCGATCTCCGTCGAGAAGTGACCGGTGTTCGCGAGAATGGCCCCGTCGTGCAGGAGCTCGAAATGCTCCCGCCTCAGGACTCGCGGCCTTCCGGTCGCGGTAACGACCACCTGGCTCCTCCGAATGGCGTCTTCGAGGTCGAGAACCTCGAATCCCTCGAGAGCGGCCTCCAGCGCGCGGATCGAGTCCGGCTCCACCACCGCTACCCGACCGCCGAGCGCGGACAGATACCGCGCGATCCCCCTTCCGCACCAGCCGAATCCCAGGACAGCGAAACGACGCCCGGCAATCCCGAGGTTGGTCGTCTGCAGAAAGGCGCTCACCACCGTCTGCCCGACTCCGTGCTGGTTCTCGACGATCGACTTGAGCGGGCTGTCGTTGATGACTATGACGGGAAAACGCACCTGGCCCGACAACTCCTCGCGAAGGCGGTTCGCGCCAGTGGTAGTCTCCTCGGTCGCGCCGATCGCGCCTCGGCCCTGCTCGAGGAGGAGCGCCACGAGATCGGCGCCGTTGTCGAGAAGAAGGTCGGGGCGGCGCTCCATCACGCACACGAGATTCCGGCGGTGCTCGGCGAGTCCGTCCTCCCGCCGGCCATGAACCTCCAAACCCTGCGAAGCGAGCCAGTCGGCGACGTCGTTCTGCGTCGTCCCCGGACTTCCGGTGATGGCCATCGCCGCTCCTCCCGAGGCGAGCGCGGTGGCGAGAACGGCGGTCTTCGGCTCGATGTGGAGGCAGATCCCGAGGGTCATCCCCGCGAAAGGCCTTGTGACTGCGAGCTCCGCTTCGATCTCGCGCAGAAGCGGCATGTGCGCGCGCGCCCAAGCGATTCTCTCCACGAGCTCAGCCCTCCTCGGTCTTGGAAACGAAGGTCCGGCCGAAGCGGTCGATAACCTCGACCGCGACGGAGCCGCCGGACGGACGCGCATGGAAGAGGTGATCGGTCGGGACCGGCTCCACCCACTCCGGGCTCTTCCGCGGCCGGTCCTTTCCCTGGTAGAGCGCCACGGCCGTGGGATCGAGACCCCGCGCCCTCGTCATCTCGCCTCTTCGAAGGCCGTCCTCGTGCCAGAACACTTTCCACTCCGGATCCCAGTTCCAGACGTTGGCGACGATCTCCGCGCCGGCCCGTTGCACCCGGAGCTGGCGGTCACCGAGGCCGGTCGGGCGGAAGCTCCAGGAGAGTTCGCCGGAGCGGGCCTCGTAAACATGATAGCCGTTCGGAGTCCCATCCCAGCAGATGGGTCCGCTCCACCACGCCCCGCAGACGGTGGAGACCACGTGCTCGTGGACGCCGCCATGAACCAGATGTTCGTTCTCGTGAGTGTGCGCGGTCACGAAGTGGGTCTGAAAGGGGGAAAGAATCTCGAACAGGCGATCGCGATTCGTCACCTCTCCCTCTCGTTTCGCGATCTTCCCGCCGGTGCGCTCCGAGGCCGTGCTCAGAAACGGAATGTGGGCGAAGACGACGACGGAAGATCCCGGCGAAACGAGCGCGAGGTCGGATGCGAGCCAGGAGAGCTGGTCCTCGTCGAGAAACCCCACGTACCCGTCGCCGAGCCAGAAGACGTCGGAGAGCACGACGTAGTGAACGCCAGAGACGTTGAACGAGTAGTGGGCGGGACCGAAGTAGCTTTCGAACGTGGTCGTTCCCCGCAACGAGCCGCGCGCGGGATCGAGGTCGTGGTTTCCCACCACCTGGAAGAAGGGCACTCCGAGGCTCGCGACCGCCGAACGGTATCGGGGAAAGAGCTCCATGGCATCGTGCACGAGGTCGCCGCAGGTCACGCCGAAGAGGGCGTTACGGTCCACGTCCTTCATCGCCCGATCGAGCTCGTCGGCCTCGTCCGGGGTCGCAATCTGGGTGTCACCAAAGACGAGGAATCGATGATCGCTGCCGGGCTCCGCGGGCGGGAGCTCGAGCTCCAAAGCGGCTTCGCTCCGGCCGTCGAAGGAAAGCCGCCGGTAGATGCGCGCGAGACCGAACTCGTCCTTCGGAATCCGATAGCCCGAAGGAAGCGAAACGAACGCGAAGCGAGCCCGGCGGTCGCTTACGAGCTCGAAATCCCCGTTCGCGTCCGTCGGCGCCGAGGAGAGTCCGTCGGAGACAACGGCGCCGGGAACGCCCTTCCCCCGAGCGGAAACACGCCCGCGAATCCGCGCCGGACGAGGCGCCAGAAGCGAGAGACCGAGCGCTGCGGAGGAGGAAAGAAACTCACGACGGTCGGGCATGCGGCTCATTCTGCGACGGAATCAGCTCCCCGGCCCAGCCCGACTCCGGTGAGACTCGTCAGACCATGGCCGAAAAACCTCAAACGCTCTCCACCCAGGGATACAGATGGGTCCAGGGCGGCGACCTCCACTCGTCGACCGTGCGATGGAAGGATCACCGGCCGGCTCCCGTCATCGAGGGTGAAGCGGATGAGCTCGACGCGTCCCTCCCGTTCGATCTCCGTGACACCAACGCCCGTGCGTCCATCGCGTGCAATGGCGCAACCTCCTCGAGGTTGATGGGGGGGGCACGTGAGTAAGCGTCGGCGCTCTTCTTCTTGCTCTTTCTCATTACGGGGTCCAGACCCGAATCGGCCTCCCCTAGGTATGGAGGCGACAAGTGTTTGTTTCCGTTGTCGACACGGTAAGGACAGTGATGGCGCCCGCTCGCCTAGCTCGGAGGAGGTCGCCCCTCAATCCTCCCGTGGGACCAGCCTCGGTCTTTCGACATCAGGTGAGAGCACGGGAGGAAACGGTCAGGTTCGCAGGATGGGAACATCGTACTTGGCGATGTCCTCATCGTGGGTGACGATCGTCAGTCCTTCGACGAGACACTGGGCGATGAGCAACCGATCGAACGGATCCCGATGGTGCGTCGGCAGCTCGGCAACTTTGAAGGCATGGTCGACCGTCATTGCGAGACGTTCGAACGGCTGTTTTTCCAGCACGATTGGGAGCTCGTCCGGAACTGCCAGCTTTCCCAGCGCTTTCTTGATGATGATCTCCCATACATTGACCGCGCTGTAATAGACCACTCGCGTTGGGTCAACTATCGCGGCCCTCGCGCCTGGGCCCAACTCGTTTGTATCCGCCAACCACCACAGGAGCGCATGAGTATCGAGGAGGAGATTCACGTCGGCTTCATGCCCAATACCTCGGCGAGATCGTCCGGAAGCTCATCGAAATCGGGCGCAATATGGATCTTCCCCCGCAGCGCCCCCGGCTCACGAGGTCTCTCGGCCTTTCGGTACGGCCGCAGTACAGCCACCGGCCTGCCGGCGCGACAGATGATGACTTCCTCGCCTTCGGACGCCCTGTCTATGAGCTCCGAGAGGCTTGCTTTGGCTTCAGAAACCGTGTTGACTATCATCGACTTACTGTCGGACCAGACCAGATCCGGTCTTCATGTGAAGTTTACAGCAGGAGGCTGAAAAGGTAAAGTTCTTCGAAGAACGGGACCAATCCTCGGAGTCCCGGCGCGGGGCTTATCTCCCCGTCACCACGGGCAGTTCGATGAAGCTCTCGAGCTTCGGATCGCCCGGCGCGTGGTAGACCCGCTGCGTCGCCTTGCGATAGTCCTCGCGCCTGGCTTCGAAGATGCTCGGCACGAACGTCTGCGGGTTACGGTCGTAGAGCGGAAACCAGCTCGACTGGATCTGCACCATGATCCGGTGACCGCTCCGAAAGACGTGGTTCGCCGTGGGAAGCGACCAGTGGTAGACCAGGGGCTTGTCGGAAGCGATGGCTTTCGCGGACTC
>DAISKN010000037.1:0-18311 GCA_036820975.1 Acidobacteriota bacterium
GATCTCGAACGCGATGGGTCAGCTCTACTTCGACATGGGAGAGATCGATACCGCGCTCGGGCACTTCCTGCGGGCGCTCGAGCTGAACCGGGCGCACCCGTTCAAACGGCGCGAGGCGGCGACGCTTCTCGAGGTCGGACGCTGCTACCTCGACCTGGGGCGGCACGACGAGGCGCTGAGCCATCTCGAAATGGCCCTCGCGATCTATCGCGAGCTCGAGAACCCGAGGCTCGAAGCCGAAGTGCTCACGGAGTTGGGCCGCCTGAAGGCGACCCAGGGAGACGAGGACGCCGCGTTCGGGGATTTCGAACGGGCGATCGAGCTCAAGACTTCCGTGGGGGACATCCGGGGCCGGGCATACATATTCGATGAGATCGGAACCCTCCATCGACAGCTGGGAAACTTCGACGAGGCGCTCCGGGCCTTTCGAGAGGCCGCGAAGCGCGGCCGGGAAGCCGACGACCCGCTGTTCGAGTCCCTCGCTCTGTATCACGCGTCGATCGCCCATCGAGACGCGGGAAGCCTCGAGGAGGCGCGGGCGGCGGTCTCGGAATCGATCCGCCTCGCGGAGTCGCTGAGAGCCAAGGTGGCGAGCCGCGGGCTGAGAACGTCGTTCCTCGCCTCCGTTCACGAGCGCTACTCGTTCTACGTCGATCTGCTCATCCAGCTTCACCGCGTAAGGCCAGGCGAGGGGCTGGAGGCACTCGCTTTCCAGGTCGCGGAGCGAGTGCGCGCGCGTACCTTGAGGGAAAGCCTGCAGGAGGCCGCGGCGGGAATCCGCGCCGGGATCGAGCCCGAGCTTCTCGAGCGGGAACGCGAGCTCGGGCGGCGCCTCAACGAGCTCGCGATCGAGCGGGAGCTCCTCCCGGAGGAGAGCGACCGGGATCGGCGGCGACGCGAGATCGACGGGATTTCGAGCGACTACGACCAGCTGCAGGCCACGATTCGCGCGAGGAGTCCACGATACGCCGCGCTCACCGAGCCCGAGGCGGCCACTCTCCCCGAAGTCCAATCGCTTCTCGACGACGAGACGCTTCTCGTCGCCTACCATCTCGGAAATGAGCGGAGCTTCCTCTGGTCGGTGACCCGCGACGCCCGCGCAGTTCACGAGCTCCCGGCGGGCGAGGTCATCGATGCTCTCGCCCGCGAGGTCTATCTCTCCCTGAAGTCCCCGGGGGCTCCGGCCGGGGCATCGAGCCGTCTTTCGCAGGTTCTCCTCGGGCCGCTCGCGGACATCCCCCGCAAGCGCCTCGTCGTCGTCGCCGACGGCGCTCTCAGCTACGTTCCTTTCGGGGCGCTCGAGGATCCTCGAGCCGGCGGAGCGCCGCTCATCCACGCCGTCGAGGTCGTTCGCCTGCCCTCGGCTTCGCTCGCGCGCGCGCTGAGGGAGCAGCGATCGGGCCGGGAGTACGCGCGGCGGGCGGCGATCGCCGCGGACCCCGCCTATGGAAGCCCGGAAGTTTCCGGGCTTTCCCTGCGGCGCCTCCCCGAGAGCCGGCGCGAGGCCAGTCAGATCGCGGCCCTCGCTCCGCCGGGAGCGGTCGACGTGGTCGCCGGCTTCGACGCCCGTCGAGAGTGGGTCGAGAGCACCGACTTCAGCGGCTTCCGCTTCCTCCATCTCGCGGCCCACGGAATCGTGGACGACGAGCGGCCCGAGCTCTCCGGCATCGCGCTCGCGCTCGTCGACGAGAACGGCGACCCGCTGGACGGCTTTCTGCGGCTTCACGACATCTACAACCTGGACCTCCCCGTCGACCTGGTGGTTTTGAGCGCCTGTGAGACGGGTCTGGGCAAAGAGGTCAAGGGGGAGGGACTCATCGGCCTGGTGCGCGGCTTCATGTACGCGGGCGCTCCCGCCGTCATCGCGAGCTCCTGGAAAGTGGACGACGCCGCGACCGCCGCGCTCATGACCGAGCTCTACCGCGGGCTGTTCGAGGGAAAGCCGCCCGCGGCGGCTCTACGGGAGGCGCAGGTGGTTTTATCGAAGATTCCGAGGTTCCGCGCTCCTTATTACTGGGCGGCGTTCGAGCTCCAGGGAGACTGGCAGTGAGCTCAGATTCTTGACAATCTCCGGAGCAGGCACGGTAGATTTAGGGTCTGTGTTAATGACGTATCACCGCTCAGTTCTTCCGACGCTGCTCGCCGTTTGCGGAGTGGTCGCCTGGATCCAGTTGCCCGTGCTCGCGCGCGAGGAGCCTCCGGGCGCCACCGCCGAATCGAACCCCTCCCAGAACTGGCCGGGGTTTCGAGGACCGAGATCGCTCCCGGTCTCCGACAATCCGAACCTCCCGGATCGTTGGTCGAAAACCGAGAACGTCGAGTGGGTGGCGGAGGTACCTGGAGTCGGCTGGTCGTCGCCGGTCGTCTGGGGGAGAAACGTCTTCCTGACCGCCGCCACCAGCGACAAGGCGATGAAAGCGCCCTCCCTGGGAACGGACTTCAGCAACGAGTACATCGCGGAGCTCCGGGCACAGGGACTTTCTTCCGATGAGGTGAACCAACGCCTCTACGCCCGCGACCGGGAGATGCCGCACGAGATCGTCATCGGCTTGAATCTCTACTGCTACGACCTCGACAACGGAAAGCTCCTCTGGGAACGTCAGGTTTATCACGGCAACCCTCCGGGAGGGAGGCACCGCAAGAACAGCTTCGCCTCGGAGACCCCGGTCACCGACGGCGAGAACGTCTACGTCTACTTCGCCCAGCTCGGCCTGTATGCCTTCGACCTGAACGGCAAACCGGTCTGGGCCACGCCGCTCGCGGCCCACCAGACTATCCGCGACTACGGAACGGGAGCCTCTCCCGCGCTTCACCAGGACCGCCTGATCATCGTGAACGACAACGAGGATCAAGGTTTCGTCGCCGCGTTCGACAAGCGCACGGGAAAGGAGCTCTGGCGCACTCTTCGGACGTTCCAGACGCCGAGGAAGACGAGCTGGTCCACTCCGTTCATGTGGGAGAACCCGCTGCGAACGGAAATCGTCACCGTCGGGCCCGGCGCCGTCATCAGCTACGACCTGGACGGTAAGGAGATCTGGCGGCTTTCGCGTATGGGGGCGGTCGCCATCCAGAGCCCCTTTGCCTGGAACGGACTCCTCTACGTCTCGTCGGGCACCTCCGGCGATGACAACCGGCCCATCGCCGCCATCCGCCCGGGAGGCTCGGGCGACATCACGCCGAAGGAGCCCGAGAATCGGAGCGAGCACGTCGTCTGGTACAACCGGGTGGCCGGAGGAACCTATCTGCCGACCCCGCTCATCTTCGACGGAGCCCTGTACGTTCTGTACGAGAAGGGAATCTTCGCCCGCCACGACGTGGACACCGGAGAGCGCGTATATCGATCCCGCATCGCGCCCGGTGCCGCGGCGTTCACAGCATCGCCCTGGGCCTACAACGGAAGAATATTCGCGCTGAGCGAGGAAGGAGACACGTTCGTGATCCAGGCGGGCGCGACGTACCGGCTTCTCGGGGTCAACTCGCTCGAAGACTGGGCCATGGCGACCCCGGCGATCGTCGGCGACCGCCTGCTCATCCGAACCCAGAGTCGCCTCTATTCGATCCGCAACCGCGGCGCGGCCGCAGCCGGTGAAGTAAGATGACCGCGGTAACGACAAGCAGGGGGTTGCTCATGAAGTCGCTTCTGACCGTTGTTCTCGCCTGGGCGTCGATTGGATCCGCCGCCGAGGCCCCGGTATCGATGGGGCATCACCACGTCAACACCGGAAATCTCGAAGCGACCCAGCGCTTCTGGGAGCTCCTCGGGGCGACGCCCGTCGCCTTCGGCGACTTCCGGGTGATGCGCCTTCCCGACCTCCTGGTATTCCTCCGGGAGCAGGAGCCCACGGGCGGCACCCGGGGGACGACGGTGAATCACGTTGGAGTCAGGCTCAAGGACGTGCGCGCCAAGGTGGAGGCGCTCAAGAAGGCCGGGGTCGCCGTCATCACCCGGGAAGAGCTCGCGGACGCGAAGGAGGACGTCTATTTCAATGTCCCCCAGAAGACGCACATCGCGTTCCTCCTCTCCCCCGACGGAACCAAGGTCGAGCTCTTCGAGGACCCCACGAGCCCCGACCCGGCGGCCAATCACCATATCCATTTCGCAGCCCCCGACGTCGCGGCGATGAAGGCCTGGTACGTCGAGACCTTCGGCGCCGCGCCCGGCCAGCGAGGGGGCATGGAAGCGGCGCAGCTTCCCGGGGTGAATCTCACGTTCTCGCCGGCGGCGGGCGAGGTCGGCGGCACCAAGGGACGCTCCGTCGATCACATCGGCTTCGAGGTCCAGGGATTGAAAGCCCTCTGCGCGAAGCTGGAGGCGAAGGGAGTGCGCTTCGATCGGCCGTACACCGAAAGGCCGGAGCTCAAAGTCGCGGTCGCGTTTCTCTTCGACCCCTGGGGAACCTACGTCGAGCTGACCGAGGGACTGTCCGCGCTTCGGGAGGCTTCCGCGGCCGCGGAGTAGTTCCCTATAATGAGGACAACCTCCTAATCGCGAAAGGCGTTCCATGGCTAACAAGACCATCGGCGGAAACGAGACGGAGTCGCGTCCGGCGAAAACCGGGGGAAGCGCCGTCCGCTGGGCGGCAATCGGTATGCTGGTCCTCGGTGGAGCGTTCTTCGTCTACGCGAGCCTGACCGAAGGCCCGTCTACCGCTACTGCGCCCGCCTCCGTCTCGGGCGCGAGCGACCACGGGCACGATCACGCGGCGAAGGACCCGGGCCAGACGCAGAAGTTCCGCTACTTCGAGGATCCGGCCGAGGCCCTTCCCCTGCCGGTCACGCTTCCCCCGACCGGTTTCATCAACAAGGGAATCGCCAACGCCTATCGCATAGCGAAAGACATCCCTGAAGTGCTGGCCCAGCAGCCCTGTCTCTGCGGCTGCGACAACACCTCGGACGACCACCGGAGCCTCCTCGACTGCTACATCGACGAGCATGCCTCGACCTGCCTCGTCTGCATGAAGGAAGCGGTTCTGGCGGAGCAGATGATCGACGCCGGGAAATCGGCGAAAGAGGTCCGGGAAGCGATCCTGGCCCACGAGTTCTCGGAAGTCTCGATCGGGAACTGATCTACAGGTTCCCGGAGCAGCGGTTCTCGTCCAGGATCCTCAGCAGCCAGTCGAGCTCCATTCCCATGTGCGTGAGCAGGACCTCGACTTCCGCGAAGTCCGAGACCCGCGCGGCCTCGACCATCCGCGCCGCGAGATCTTCCATTCCCTCGGCCCCGATTCGTCTCACGGACTCGCGGAGCTCGATGGCCAGGGCCTCGACCCGCTCTCGATCCTGCTTCTTCCAGGCGGCGTCGAGCTCCTCGAGGACGTAGGGAACGTTCTTCTTGAAGGCTCCGAGGAGATCCTCGAGCCGGGTCGGGTCGCCGTCGAGGCGCTCGAGGGCGAGAGTGCGATTGAAGACTTCCAAGGTCTCTCCGGAGGAGTCGATTATATCAAGCGAGATCGCCGAGCCATTCGGAGAGCGCCTCTTCCACCAGGCCGGTTTTTTCCGTGAACAGATGATCCGCTCCGGGGACGACCACGAGCCTGGAGGGTCCGGGAAACGCCCGAACGAAATCCTCGATCGCCCCGCGATCTCCGAACTCGTCGCGCTCGCCCTGGATGAAGAGGACGGGAACGGAGCGGGGATTCTCGGGGACCGATTCCATCGCCAGGACGGGAAGCCCCATCAGGAGCAGCGCTTCTGACCGCTCGTCGCCCGAGCCGACGCGGAGCGCGACGGCGGCGCCGAACGAGAACCCCCCGAGGAGGATCGGTCTTTCCGGGTACTCGCGCCGGAGGAAATCGAGGGCGGCCCGGGCGTCGTCGGCCTCGCCCCGTCCGCGGTCGTACTCGCCGGCGCTCCGGCCCACTCCGCGAAACTGGAAACGGAGTGCTGCATAGCCGTGGCTCTGTAGCACCTTCGCGACCCGGAACAGGAGCTTGAAGTGCATCGTCCCGCCGTGAAGCGGATGCGCGTGGCAGAGCAGAGCCGCTCCTCGGGGCTCTCCCGCGGGAGTCATGAGGACCGCTTCGAGGAGTCCCGCCGGCCCCCCGAGGTCGAGATTCCGAGTCGGCATGATCTAGCATAGACCATGGAAGTCGGAGCCCAATTCCTCGAGAACGCCCGTTTCGAAAAGCGGCGGCTGAAAGAGCTGGCGGAGAAAGCGGTGGCCCAGGTGGAGGACGACTCGCTTCTCCATCACGCGCTCGATCCCGAGTCGAACTCCATCGCCGTACTGATGCAGCACCTCGGCGGGAACCTCTTGTCTCGCTGGACCGCGTTTCTCGAAACCGACGGAGAGAAGCCCGACCGTCATCGAGACCGGGAGTTCGAATCGAGCCCGGCCCGCACCCGCGGCGAGCTCCTGGAGATCTGGGAGCGAGGTTGGTCGCGGTGTTTCGAGACCCTCGATTCACTGACCCCCGGCGATCTCGGGAAGACAGTCCGGATCCGGGGCGAGGAGCACCGCGTTCCCGAGGCGATCCAGCGTCAGATCGTGCACACCGCCTACCACGTGGGACAGATCGTGCTCCTGGCGAAGCACCTGGCCTCGGCCCGCTGGACGACCCTCAGCATCCCCCGAGGGGGATCGCAGACAGCGCCCGGCGGCTACAAGAAGAACTGATTCCCCCGGAGGGAACGCCCGGCGTTCGTTCAGTTCTGCCGTCCGTCGTCGGTCGATGAGAGGTACCGCTCCGCTTCCCGGTAGCCCGGGATCTCCTCGTGGCCGCGCCAGATCTCGACGAGCTTCCGGAAGCGTTCTGAAGCGGTGGCGCGATCGCCGGCGGCCGCGTGCGCCCGGGCCGATCCCAGAAGCGACCGCGCGCGGTTGGGCATCCGAAGAAGCGAAGCCTCGAGTGCCTCCGCAGACCCCGACGGATCGCCGGTCTCGAGCAGCACTTCCCCCAGGAGCTCGTGCGAGGGCTTCACCGGGTTCGCAGCACCGTTCGGCGGACGCATCGTCTCCTCCAGGCGGACGGCGTTTCGAAGGAGATCCACCGCCTCGTCCTTCTTGCCGCGGGCGAGGGCGAGGAGGGCCGCCATTTCCTGGTGCATGACCTTCGTCGCCTGATCGTCATCCGACGGCGGAGGCGGCGCCCCGCCGTGACCCGCGTGAGCACCACCGCTGGACTCCGACGACGGGGCCGCGGATGCCTTCTCGGCCAGGCGCTTCTCCATCTTCTCCGCCGTTTCCAGGTCTCCGAGGTGGATCGCGCTCATTCCGTTCGCGAGGAGCTCTTCGTCCGAGGCGTCCTCGGGCATCTCCTGGACCTTCCACTGCTCGGTCTCGATGATGTAGCGCGCTTTCGCGAGCGCGAAGCCCGAGCTCGCGCGTCCCTTGTCGGACATCTTCACCATTTCCTCGAAGCGGCGGACGTTCTCCGCAGCCCTGGCGTACTCGCCCATCTGGAGGAAGCCGTACTGACCCCAGTCGAGGGAGTGGGACATGTCGCCCATGCTGTCGCCGGATTTCCAGAGATCGCTCGCCACCTGGTGCGCCCTCATGTTCTGCTGGGCCACCTTCTCCCACATTCCGTGCTGGATGTAGATGTGCGTGGGCATGTGAATCGCATGAGAGACCGCGGGAGCGATGTCGGCGAAAGCGTCCGCCGCATCGAGGGCGAGGGGCGCGTGGATGGGATCGTCGAAGGCGTGAATGATGTAGTGAGCCGCGCCCGGATGGTTCAGGTTCCGGTTGAAGACGTCCATGGACATGGCTCCCGCCTTCACTTCGAGCCGGAAAGTATTGTCCTCGAGCGCCCGGGCGCCGCTCAGAAGGGAGACGGCATAGAACGTCGTCACCTCGTCGTCGTCGGGAAACTCCTGATGGAGCCTCGCCATCGACTCCATGTAAGCGACGCGGCGCGCGCGCCAATCGTCCATCCGCGGCCCATCGGCCCAGAGCTCCTCTACCGCCCGTAGGAATCCTTTCTCGCGCGCCGAGGGCGCCTTCGCGAGGCGTGCCTCGGGTGTCGCACCCAGCCGGCCCAGCACTTCTCGCGGCGTCTTCCCGTCCTGCTCGGGACCGAGGGGATGGTTGTAGCAGAGAGTCTCGCCCCAATACGCGAGGGCGAAGTCCGGGTCGATTTTCTGCGCGGCCTGGAACTCCGCGATCGCCTGCTTCCACCCGAAGCTGTGCAGGATCGCGACTCCGCGAAGGAAGTGCTTCTGGGCCTCGGGAGAGGCCGAGGTGTCGAATCGGAGATTCCCGACGCTTTCGAGCTGCGCCGCCACCGGAGACGCCAGGAGCGCGAGCAGCACGACGAGCGCCGCACATGGAAGACGACGAGACATGTGGACCTCCTTCAGTGGGCCGAACGCGGCCATCCTACTATAATTCCGCGAAATGAATCGTTTTCTGGCAGTCACTCTCGCCGTCGCCTTCAGCGCCGCCTGCGCTGGCAGAAGGGCGCCGGTCGCCCCGGGGCCGCCCTCGACCACGGAAGACGGCCTCGCCTCGTGGTACGGGATCGAGGAGGCCGGACGCGCGACTGCGAGCGGGGAGATCATGGACCCCGAGCGGAAGACCGCCGCTCACCGGAGCCTTCCGTTCGGCTCGCTCGTCCGGGTCACCGACCTCGAGACCGGAAAGGCCGTGGAGGTCATCGTCAACGATCGCGGCCCGTTCGTCGACGGCCGCGTCATCGATCTGTCGTTCGCCGCGGCGCGGGAGATCGGCCTCGTCGACCGCGGCGTCACCCCCGTCCGGCTCCAGGTGCTGGGGCTCGAGGGGCCCCTCGCCGCGCGGAGGTGGCGAGTCCAGATGGGCTCGTTCACCGACGTTCAACGCGCGCAGGAGCTCGCGGTCCTGCTGCAGGCCGAAGGCTACTCTCCCGTCGTCGTGTCGCCTTTCGACGACGGCGGCGCCGTTTACCACCGGGTCTGGGCAGGCGAATTCCAGGAGAGGGACGGCGCCGAGTCTCTGGCTCGACGCCTGGCTCGCGACGGCCACCACGGATTCGTCCTGCTGGGGGCCGCCGCGAGCCCGTAGTCGAGCGACGGCTCAGGGGGCGACGGGCGGAATGCGCAGCACCTGCCCGGGGTAGATCTTGTCCGGATCCTTCAGCATGGGATTGTTGGCCTCGAAGATCACCGGATACTTCATGGCGTCACCGTAGTGTGCCTTCGCGATCTTCGACAGCGAGTCGCCCTTGACCACCGTGTAGTACTTGGCTTCGGGCTCCTTCGGCCCCGCCGCCTTCTCCACCACCAGCTCCATTCGATCTTCCACCTTGGAGATGCCCGTGGTATTGCCCACGGCCAGCACGATCTTCTCGCGGATAGCCTGCGCTTTCACCTTGCCGCTCACGGTCGCCTGCTCGCCCTTCACGTCGATCTTCAGCATCTCGACGGGAAGCCCCATCTTCCGGACCTGGTTCTCGAGCTTGGCCGACCTCTCCTGGTCCGATTCCTTGGGACCGAAGAGCTTGTCCCCCGCCCCCAAGACGAAATCTATGAGACCCATGACTTCCTCCTTCTTTTCTCTGCCTTACTAGAAATTCACGACCAGCGCGACGTTGAACAGCGTATCGAGCTTGTCCGCCTGAACCGGCACCAGGACACCCACGGGAAGACCGGTTAACGGCGAGATCAAGTCCGCCTCCACGAACGAGGCAACGTTGTCGAAAAGGAACTTCAGGCTCACCTGGAGCGCCAGGTGATCGTTCATCGCGACCGCGAGCGCCGTGAGGCTGTCGAGCCTGAAGTCGTCGGTCTCGTCGAGGTTCTCCTCGGCGATGGTGAGATGCGTCAAAGTCGTCGAACCACTGAGCTTGCGCATGAGGTCCGCGGAAAGCCTCAGACCGGGGAAGGTGACTTCGTCGCCGACGGTCGGGATCTGGTGGGTGACCGAGATTCCGTAGTCCGTGCGAAAGCGGAAGTCTTCCCGATCCCGCCAGATGTTTCCCATGCCGCCGGCGGCGTTGTAGCGGTTCTCGATTCCGGCGAACACGTTTCGATCCCAGCCCCCGGTGCCGAAGGCGTACAGCCTCGGGCGGAGGGTGCGATCGTACTTCGCGCGGGCGAGGTAGTTCTCGGCGGTGAGCGCCGACACCGAATCCTCGCGAAGGACGAAATCGTCGGCGGAAGTCCCGACCGGGGTCGCGGTGATGGTGGCGGTCTCGGTGCGGAGCCCGGCCACTTCGACATGAAGCTCGGCATCGGTCCAGATCCGGGAGAGCATGTTTCGGAATCCGAAGGTGCTGGTTTCGGAGTTGCCCGCGGTGAAGACCAGGGCGAGCTCGGCTTTGTCCATCCATCCGAGCTTTTTCTCGGGGGGCGGCGGCTCCTGGGGCCACGCGGAAGCCGAAGTCAGGAGGAGGCAAAGGGCGGAAGACGAGGGAATCGATCGCAGCGACAAATTGACACCTTTCGTTGGTTTCGGAAAGGGCTCCCCGAAGAAGACGAGCTGCGAGGGAGCAACCCCCGCGGTTGCATCGGCTACAGCCTATTCGGGAAGCTCACGCGACCGCAAGTGGATATTTCGCGTTGACAGCGGGTCGTCCCGGGAACTAGGGTTTTTCGGAGCTATCCAATGACGATGCCATCCTTTCTGTTCGTCCTGCTCGCTTCCCTCTCCCAGACGCCGGCTTCCCGGGTCGAGGTCGTCGTGTCGCCCGCGATCGAATCCGGGGCCGTGGACGGCCGCGTCCTCCTTCTCTTTTCCACCGGAGACGGCGCGGAGCCTCGATTCCACGTGGTGAATCGCAACGCTCCCCAACCGTTCTTCGGCATCGATGTCGAAGGGCTGCTGCCGGGAAGTCCGGCGGTCTTCGACGGATCCGTCCTGGGATATCCCGTCGAGAGCCTCCGCGACCTTCCCCCGGGCGAGTACACCGTCCAGGCCGTCCTCAATCGATACACGGCGTTCCACCGGGAGGATGGCCACGTGGTCAAGCTCCACATGGACCAGTGGGAGGGCCAGGCGTGGAACCGATCGCCGGGAAACCTGTTCAGCCAGCCGCGCAAGGTCCGCATCGATCCCGGAGGCGGAATCGACGTCCGCCTGGAGCTGACGGAGAAGATCCCGGCAATCGCTCCGCCCGAGGACACGGAGTGGATACGGCACGTGCGCATCCGCAGCGATTCCGTGAGCCGGTTCTGGGGGCGCGAGATGGAAGTGGGCGCCGCGGTCCTCGTTCCGCCGGGCTTCGAGACCAACCCCGAAGCCCGCTACCCCGTCGCCTATCTTCAGGACCATTTCGCGCCCACGTTCTCGCGCTTCCGGGAGGCGCCTCCCGCTCCCGAGGCCACAGGCAGAGAGCGGGAATCGCAGGAGAGCGCCCATCGCTTCTACCAGGACTGGGCCTCGGGAAAGCTTCCAGAGATGCTGGTGGTCCTGATCCAGGATCCGAATCCGTTCTACGACGACGCTTACGCCGTGAACTCTGCGAACCTCGGCCCCTACGGCGACGCCATGGTGGAAGAGCTCATTCCCCATGTCGAGGAGAAGTTCCGCGCGATCGGCGAAGGCTGGGCGCGCACCCTCTTCGGGGGCTCGACCGGGGGCTGGCGATCCCTCGCGGCGCAGGTCTTCTATCCGGATTTCTTCAACGGCGCGTGGGTGTTCTGTCCCGATCCCGTCGACTTCCGGTATTTCCAGCTGGTGAACATCTACGAGGACGAGAACGCGTACTATCCAGGGAAGGGTTTCAAGAAGACGCCGGTACGACCGTGGATGCGGTCGGTCGACGACCAGGTCCTCATGGACCAGAGAGACGCGAGCCTCCTCGAGCTGGTGCTCGGAACCCGCGGACGCTCCGGAGATCAGATGGACGTCTTCCAGGCCGTCTACGGTCCGGTGGGGGCGGACGGCTATCCGCGCCTCCTGTACGACAAAGAGACCGGAGTCATCGACAAGGAAGTGGCCGAGTACTGGAGAGAGAACTACGACCTGCGCCACATCCTCGAGCGCGACTGGGCGACGCTCGGCCCGAAGCTCCAGGGCAAGATCCGGGTGTTCATGGGGGACACCGACACCTTCTATCTGGAGGAGGCGACCCTCCTGCTGGAGAAGTTCCTCGAGAGCACGGAGAATCCTCCCTACGGAGGCAAGTTCGTCTGGGGCGCCCGCGAGCCCCACTGCTACACCGGGGCGCCGAAGGGAGCGAATTTCATCGCGCACTATCTTCCCGAGATGGCGGAGCACATGAGGCGTTCCGCTCCTTCCGGCAAGCGCCTCCCGGACTCTCCGCACTGACCGCGCGCCGGCGCCGAGTCTCCCGATGCGCATCGACGAATACACGAACATGTTCGTGCTCGAGGACCGCTTCTGGTGGTATCGAGGCATTCACGACCTCATCCTCGGCTATCTCCGGAAGCGCCCGGAAAAGCCGCTTCGAATCCTCGACGCCGGATGCGGCACGGGGAAGCTCATGACGCTTCTGGCGCCGCTGGGGGAGGTCGCTGGGATCGATGCTTCGGCGGAAGCGGTGGAGTATTGCCGGAAGCGAGGCCTCTCGGGAGTCGAGATCGTCGATCTCAACGAGTTTTCCCCGGGCTCCACCTACGACGTCATCACCTGCATCGACGTCCTCTGCCACGAGAGCGTGCGGGAGATCGGGTCGGTGCTGGATCAGTTTCGCCGGGGTCTGTCGCCGGGTGGGATCCTCATTCTCAATCTGCCGGCATTCGAGTCTCTGAGGAGGGAGCACGATCAGGTCGTCCAGACCGTGCGGCGTCTACGGGAGGAGGACCTTCTCCCGCTCCTTCGAGAGAAGGGCTTCGAGATCGAACTTTCGACCTATCGGCTGCCGCCGCTCTATTACGCGATCCGCCTGCGGAAGGCGCTCTGGCCCCCGCGAGAGCAGGCCACGCCCGAGTCGGATCTCAAGATGATCTCTCCCCTCCTCGACGCGCTGCTCTGGTGGATGAACTGGCTCGAGAACCGCGTAATCCTCGCCGGAATCCGTTTCCCCGTGGGAAGCTCGCTCTTCGTGGTGGCGCGGAGGCCCGCTTCATGACGGGGGCTTCGCCAGGCTCCCGGTATGGGTGACGTAGAACGGCTCGACGAAGTCCGAGACGCGATAGAGACTCCAGACGACGAGCGCGAGCGTGGCGAGGACCAGGAGGCGCTTCCGTCGCGAGACGGAGACCGCGGTCAGGATCGGCGCCAGCGGGTAGGCGAAGAAGAGCCGGCGGAAATAGTAGAGAGGCTCCGGCGCGAGTAGAACCGGAATCGAGACCGCGGGAGCGTACGCGGCCCACGCCAGGAGGACGCGGCTCTCGAGTCGATCTCGACGCTTCGCGACGACGAGGAGCCCGGCGAGACCGAAGAGGATGTAGAGAGGACCGAACACGTCCCATCCCGCCGTCGCCGCTCGAAGACGTTCCGCGAAACCGGACCCGTCTCCGCCGACGCCACTCTTCGCGAGCTCGAGAAGAAAGCCCCCGTAGTACAGGAAGGCGGGAGCGCTCCCGAGCAGAGAGGCGCCGAGAAGACCGGAGGTGCCGGGAAGCGGCGGCGGCATCCAGAACGCGGCCACGAGGAGCGGCAGGTAGACGGCAAGGGTCAGAGGTCCCGCGTTGTACACGAGGGCGCAAGCGGAAAAGAGGGCGCCGAAGGCGACAACGCCGGAGAGTGACGGAAGCGCCTTCCCGTGGCGCATCACCACGAACACCATGACGACGAGGGCGAGCTGCCCGAGGAGGGCCGGGTAGGACGCCCGAAGGAGCTCGAGGACTCCGTCGGGAAACAACGCCGCCATCACTCCCGCGGCGACGGCCGCGGCCTCGCTCTCGCTCACCCGGCCCGCGATGAGCATCGCCGCGACGACCGCGGATACGTGAAGGAGGATTCCCGCCCACTTCAGCAGGTCCTCGGTATCCCCGAAAGGAAACCAACCCACGACGGTGTGGAGCACCGGGGGATAGGGCATGGGACGGCGCCTTCCCTCGAGGCTCGCGCGGCCGAGACCGAATCTCTCCTGGTACCAGTCCATGCGCGACCAGAGCTCGCGCGCGCCCTGCTGCCGCACCACGTCCGTCACCTCCCGGTGGATGTCGACGTCCTTGAAGTAATAGGAAGGATGGAACAGGGCGAACGAGGCCGCGAGAAGGGCGGCCGCGGGCACGAACCTCACCCACTTCGACTGCGAGCGGACGAGAAAGACGAGAACGAGCGAGAGGATCGACGAGACGAGGGCAGCCTTCCGCAGCCAATGGAGCGACGCGAAAGGGTCGAGAGCGGCGAGGGGCAATGCAAGAATCGCGGTTGCGAGCAAGGCGCTCGATCGCGGACAAAAGCCCGCCGCAAGGAACGAGACGGCGAGAAGAACCGCCGCCGCTCCCGAGAGCGCGACCGAACGTGCGTCGGGAAGGAGGGCTCCCCACTCACCGGGAGCGAGCCGGAGGCCTTCGAGCTTCAGACCGTGTCCGGCGTCCGCCGTTCGCGAGACGAAGCGAAACGAAGCTCGGCCGGGCGGGAGAGGAAACGAGAAGGGAGCTATCCTGCCTCCCGCCGGAAGAACCCCGAGCGCCCGGTCGTCCAGCAGGACGTCGATCTCCGCGGGATCCCGCTCGGGTCGTCCGCCGAGCACGATGAGCTCGGCGTCGCCGCGAATCACGACCGGAAGCATGACGGTGGCCTGCTCTCGCGACCAACGCGAGGTCGTGCCTCGCGCCCATCCTACGCGGAAGCCTTCGACGTAATCGCGATCGGCGGGACCGAAGCCGAACGAGACCGACTCGGCGAAAGCGACGCCGAGAACGAGAACGGCGGGAACGGCCGTTCCCGCAAGCGCGACCCAGGCGAGACTCCGGCGCCAGGAGAAGGTCATCTAAGCGCGTGGAGAACGGTGTAGCGATTCGCCTCCTCCCGCGTATCCCCGACGAGCCTCTCGAGACGGAAAACCATGTCGGGCGGGAACAGATCGGCGAAGTGGCTCTGGCAGACGACGAGAACCTCGCCCCGGGCGACGTCGAACGGGACGTCGTCGAAGCGCGCGAGGACTTTTCCGTCGAGGTCCAGCAGTTCCATGTCGACGCGGCGCGCCCGACTCAAATCGGAGCCGCCGAGCCGGAGCACCAGGAGCTTTTCCGCCGGGGGAAACCGGGCTTCCGCGATTCGTCCCGGCAAGACCGCGTTCACCGCGGCGATTCGGCCTTCGCGCTCGAGCTCCTCGAATCGCCCGGCGGTGAGAACCGGCGGCACCGCCCGATGAACGGCAACCGCGAGGCCGGCGAGCTTTTCCGCCTCGAGCGCGCACGAACGGCAAGAAAAGAGGTGCGCTTCGAGCTCATCGTCGGCGCGCGGGTCGAGAAGGCCGGCCAGGTAGTCGGCGAACCCGTCCGAGGAAACGTGTTCCGTCATACGCCGACACAGTCCCGAAGACGGGCGATGGCTCGGTGCTGGAGCACCCGTACGTTTCCCGGCGTGGTGTCCAGGCTCGCTGCAGCCTCGGCGGCGGTCGCGCCTTCCTGGAACAGCAGCAGGAGCAGTCTGGCGTCGCGGTCCGGAAGCGTCGCGAGGCACTCCTCGACGCGGCGGCTCTCCACAGAGTCCCAGGGCGGCGTCACGGCTCCCGCGAGCTCCGTCGACAGGCGCCGCTTCATCTCCACCCGGCGGGCCTCGCCGCGCCTCATGGAATGCGCCACGTTCCGGCAGGTCCCCAGCATGAACCGGTCCACACGTTCGAGATCCTCGACGCGCCCCGCCCGAAGCGCCTCGAGAAGGATCATCATCACCTGTTGTGCGAGATCCTCGGCCGCCGTTACATCGAACCGCAAATGCTTGAGCCCGTAAAGCCTCGCCCGGTTCAGGAATCGGCGGCAGAGCTCGGCCTCGCAGGAAGCCGCGTCCTCGGCGCCTTCGGCGATGCGCCGGGCGATCTCGGCGTCGCTCCCGGGCTCGGACATTCCGGGAATCGTATCAGAGGCGTAACGCCGGGCGGGGTTCCGGCACATGTGAGGTGAAAAGGAGATTGAGAATGACCATCACCAACAAAACCGCGGGCACGAACGTCGAAGAGATCTCGGAGGACCTCTACCGAATCAGTACTCCGGTCGACGATATGCCCGGAGGGTTCACATTCAACCAGTTCCTTCTCGTGGACGAGGAGCCTCTCCTGTTTCATACGGGTCCGCGTCGACTCTTTCCCCTGACCCACGAGGCGGTCCGGCACGTCCTTCCGCCGGAGAAGTTGCGATGGATCGCTTTCTCCCACGTGGAGGCGGACGAATGCGGGTCGTTGAACGAATGGCTCGCCGCCGCTCCGAGCGCCAACCCCCTGTGCGGCCGGATCGCGGCCATGGTCTCGATCGAAGACCTCGCTGACCGGGAGCCTCGCGGCCTCGCGGACGGCGAGACAGTCGCCCTCGGACGCCATACGCTCACCTGGCTCGACGCCCCGCATCTCCCGCACGGCTGGGAGTGCGGTTATCTCTTCGACGAGAGAACGCGGACGCTGTTCTGCGGCGACCTGCTCACTCAGCCCGGAAGTCGCCCCCCCGCGGTGACCGAGTCCGACGCCGCCGTCTGGGAGCCGAGCGAAGGGATGCGGAAGGCGTTCTCGTACTATGCGGACCTCCGGAACCCGGAGTCGCTGATCGAAAAGCTCGCCGCGACCGAGCCCGAGCTTCTCGCCTGCATGCACGGCAGCTCGTATCGGGGGAAGGGAGCTCCCCTGCTCCGGCGGCTGGGCGAGGCTCTCAGCGCGGAGTAATCAATTCGGCGGGACGAGGCGTTTCAGCACCTCGGAGAAATTCTGCACGAGCACCAGGTGGGTCGGGGCGGGCTCCGCTTCGCTGTCGTCGATTAGGACGAAGCGCTGGCCGTCCGGGGTAACGTCGTAGCTCCCGTAAGGGTGGTACACGAAACGCCCCTCGAAGAGCACCGTGGTACGACCCAGGATTAGCTCCCCATCGGTTTGGACGGGCACAGCCATCATCTTGTCGCCGCTGCGGTAGAAGAGCTCCTTGCCGCTCGGGTTCCACACCGGTTCGTAGCCCCCGTCGGTCGAGACCTGTTGCTTTCCGCCTCCATCCGGAAGCCGGCAGACGTAGACTTCGCGCTGACCGGTCTCGTCCGATTGGTAGGCGACCCACCGTCCATCGGGCGAAAAGCGCGCCATTTGCTCTCTGGCGCGACCGTCGAGAAAAGGCTCGGGCTTACGGCCCCCTTGCAAGGGTAGTAGCCAGATGTCGGATCCGTTGTCGTTGGTCTCCTCCTGAAAAGCGAGCATCCTCCCGTCGGGAGACCACGAAGTCGGGAGTTGCGTGAAATCGCTGGTGGTGAGTCTCTCGGCCGAGCCCGTGCCGTCGACGGCGTTCTTGAAGAGGTTGAACACGGTCGCCCGGGCCGAAGTGAACGCGATGTCCCGCCCGTCCGGGGACCAGACGGCGACACCGTTCGCCCACTCCGGCGTCCATCGGGTCAGCGTTCCCCGTTCGATGTCGTAGAGCCAGATCGACGAAATCGCAGTCTGAGCCGTGATGGCGAGACGGCGTCCATCGGGCGAGAGTCGAGGACGGATGTACCGCCGCTGGACGTCGATGAGGGGCTCGACCCTGCCGTGGCGATCCACCCAGACGACGCGGCGATCTCCGTCCCGCGATCGACCGGGTGCGTAGATGAGAGTGCCGTTGTCGGCGAGTGCGAACTCACCAACCCCCCCGGCGGTAGACGTCATCACCTCCTCGAGAACAGGCACCGGCTGTCCCATCACCTCGAGCGTTTCGAGCTCGAAGCCCACGGCATGAAGGGTTCCACCGTGGACGTACAGAAGGTGGCCCGTGGGGCTATAGCGGGCGTGGGAGCCGCCTTGAAAAATGACCCGGTGCTCTCCGGTCGCGATCGAAGCCACCGCAATCAGTGCGTCGTCCCACGATTCGAGAGTGCTCGTGGCCAGGGTGAACAGGATGGATTGGCCACCATGGAGAACCTGGGGCAACCGGTGCGTGATTTCGCGGCTTTCCGGATCGAGAGTCGTGAGGAGTTGCGGCTCGCCCCCGTCGCCTGGGACCCGAGAGAGACTCGCGACGGCGGAAGTAACGATGCCCTCCTCGCCCCAGGCCACGCCGTACGGTACGTCGAACACCCTGGCGACGAGCTGCGGCGCGCCTCCGCTCACCGCCGCCTTCATCAGCGCAAAGTTCTTCCAGAAGCCGATCCAACGGCCGTCCGGCGAGAAAAACGGCTGGGAGGCGCCTTCGCTCCCGTCGACGAGTCTCGCCTCCAGCTCGTCGAGCCTTCGAAGATAGAGTCGGCGTCGGTCCAGTGTCCCCGCGACATAAGCAACGTGGCTCCCGTCGGGAGAAATGGCCACGGAGGCAGCGATATTCCAAATCGCGAGCGGCTCGCCCTCCGGAAGAGGCAGAATCGA
>DAISKN010000038.1:0-18265 GCA_036820975.1 Acidobacteriota bacterium
CGAAGAAAAAGAGTATTCTCTCGTATGGCACTACCGTATGTTCGACCCCGAGTTCGGCGAATGGCTCGCGAACGAGCTCGCGTCGAGTCTCGATGAGCTGCTCGCGGAGTCCGAGCTGCGCGCGGTTCGGGGACAGAAGTCCGTCGAAGTGCGTCTCTCGTGGGCGAACAAAGGCGAAGTGGCGGCGCAAATGGTGAACGACCTTCCCGAGTCGGCGTTCAAGCTCGCGATCGGCGACGACCGAACGGACGAGGACCTCTTCGAGCGGCTTCCGGGCGACGCCTGGACCATTCACGTGGGGGGCGGAGCCTCTCGAGCCCGATTCCGGCTCTCCGGTCCAAGGGAGGTGTGCGAATTTCTGGACGCGATGTGCGCGGTCGAAGCGGACACGCCCCGGGCGTGAAGCGACGGACGACGAAGAGGGGGCGGGTGCGCGGGAAGGCTTCAGAACGTTCGAGCGCGCAGGAAGCGGCGGAGGTCGTCAACGACCTCAGGCGGCTGTTCAAGGCGATCCAGGAGCACTCCAAGGCGATCCACCGCGCGACCGGACTCTCCGGCCCGCAGGTATGGGCGCTCACAATCCTCGAGGCCGAGCCGGACCTATCACTCGGCGAGCTCGCCAACCGGCTCTTCGCGCATCCGTCGACGGTCTCCGGTATCGTAGATCGTCTCGAGAAGCGGGGCGCGGTCCGGCGGGCGGTGGATCCCTCCGACGGCCGCGGAATCCGTTTGTCGCTCACCCCGCTCGGCCGGCGCCTGTGGAAACGAAGCCCACCGCCGTTTCAGGTCGGCCTGACCAGGGCTCTCCAGGACCTGCCCCCGGCGCAGCTCCGGGAGCTACGCCGGGGCCTCGACCGGGTCGTCAAGGAAACGTCGGCGCGTCGCTTCGCTTCCTCTTTTTTCGAAGTCGACGCTCCGGCCCCCAAAGCGGTCGGCAGGCCCCGGCGACGGCCGAAATCGTGAACGGGCTCACCGGCCTTCGCGCCGATCGCCCACGCCCCCTTTCCATCCAGTAAGAATGCCGGCGGCGACGAGCGAACCCGACAGGACCAGGAGCGCGGCCGACATGCTCCCCGTCTGGTCCCGCACGCGGCCGACGACGAACGGGCTCACGTAGCCCGCGAGGTTTCCCACGGAGTTGATGGCGGCGATGCCCGCGGCGGCGGCGGTGCCGGAGAGAAACGCCGTGGGGAGAGACCAGAAGCACGAGACGGCCGCCATGATCCCGCAGGTGGCGATGGAGAGCGCCACGAGTCCCTGAACGGGGGTGACTCCCGACAGGGCGCTCGTCGCGAACGCGGCTCCGGCGACCAGCGCCGGAAGCGCCGTGTGCCACCTCCGCTCGCCCGTCCGGTCGGAGTGGCGGCCCACCAGGAGCATGACGACGGCCGAAGCACCCCAGGGGATCGCGGTCAGTAGCCCGATGTGCCACGGGTCCGAGGTCATCGTCTCCGAGAGGATCGAAGGAAGCCAGAACGAGATTCCGTAGAGACCCATCACCACGCAGAAGTAGATGAGCGCGTGGAGCCAGAGCCTTCCGCTCCGGAACGCGTCCGCGAGACGGTGATGACCCCCGCCTTCCTCGACGATCAGCTTCCTTTCCTCATCAATGCGCCGCAGGAGGAGCTCCTTTTCGTCGTCGCTCAGCCACTTCGCCTTCGCCGGACCGTCGTCGAGGAGCCCGAGGACGACGAGACCCACCAGAACCGAAGGCAGGCCTTCGAGGAGGTAGAGCCACTGCCATCCCGCGAGACCCGCGGCCCCGGAGAAGCGCGAAAGGATGAAGCCAGATACCGGCCCGCCGATGACTCCCGAGAGAGTGATGGCGGTCATGAAGCCCGCGACCATCCGGGCGCGATGGGCGCGCGTGAACCAATAAGTAAGGTAGAGGATGATGCCGGGAAAGAACCCCGCCTCGGCGAGTCCCAGCACGAACCGCAGGACGTAGAACGTCGTCTCCCCGCGGGTGAACATCGTTGCCGCGGAGACCAGCCCCCACAGGATCATGATGCGCGCGATCCAGATCCTCGCCCCCACCCGCTCCAGAATCAGGTTCGACGGCACTTCGAACAGGAAGTAGCCGATGAAGAACACTCCGGCGCCGATACCGTACACGGTGTCGCTGAAGCCGAGATCCTTCTGCATCTGGAGCTTTGCGAACCCCACGTTCACCCGGTCGAGGTAGGCGAGGACGTAGCAGAGAAAGAGGATCGGAAGCAGGCGCCACGCGACTTTCCGGTAGGTAGCGTCCTCGAAGGGGCTCATCGGGCTCGCCTCGATCGCCAGAGCGCGAGAAAGGCACCTCCGAAGACGGTCATGACCCCACTTTCAGGCGCTGAGGAAGTAGAACAGGAAGCAGACGGCGCCGAATACCACGCGGTAGCCGGCGAACAGGTTCATCGGATGCCGGGCGAGGTACGTGAGGAGCCAGTGGATAGACGCGAAGCCCACGACGGCCGAAGCCAGGAAACCCGCGGCCAGTGGAGGCAGGTAGGCGCCGAATCCGGGAAGCTCGACCAGATCCTTGACCGCGAGAACGGCGGCGGCGATGAGGACCGGCACCGACATCAGAAAGCTGAACCGCGCCGCCGACGGCCTCTCGAGGTGGCAGAGCATTCCTCCACAGATCGTCGCCGCCGAGCGCGACACTCCGGGAAGGAGCGCGAGTGACTGGCTGGCGCCGATGATGAGGGCATCCCGCCAGGTGATGGAGTCGAAGCCGCGGCTTCGCCGGCCGATCTTCTCGGTCACGACGATCAACGCCGCTCCCAGCGTGAGAATTCCGGCGACGGCGATGGGATTCCGATGGAGGCTCTCGAAGAACGGTTTGAACGCGAGCCCGACGATGACCGCGGGCACCGTCGCCAGGACGATGAGCCAGCCGAGCCGGGCCTTTTCGGTCGCGAGGGGACGACGCGAAAGGAGGCCCGAGAGCGTGGCCCGCGCGATCTCCGTGAGGTCCTTCCAGAAATAGGCGATGACCGCGGCGACGGTTCCGAGCTGGAGGAGCACGTCGAAGACGAAGGCCACTCCGGGATCGAACTTCCATCCCACGAGCCACGGAACCAGGATGAGGTGGGCGGTCGAAGAGATCGGAAGGAACTCGGTGACCCCCTGGACCACCCCGAGAATCAAAGACTGGAAGAAGCTCACCGGAACACTTTAACGGCAGTCCGGCTTCCGTTGAACAGAATTCCTCAGGGAAGCTTTGACAAAGCTCGACGTACATCCGATGATTCGCGGCTCACTGGAGGAAGCATCCGATGATGACGATCGTAGGGCTGGCTTTCGCGCTCGGATTCTCCCTGGCGCCGGCCCAGGAGAAGGGGCAGCGGTTCGACCCGAAGAGGCCGCCGGAGCGCGAGCTGGAGATGACCACGATCGGGTCCTTCACCCTCGCCGCCGTCGGTGACTGCATCATCTCTCATCCACTGACTCCGCTCCTCGCGACCGATAGCGATTTCGCCTTCGTCGTCGATATCCTTCGAAGCGCGGACGTCACTTTCGGCAACTTCGAGAACAACACCCTCGACTTCCGGCGATTCGAAGGCTTCCCCCATCGCGATCCCGGCGACTGGGCGCTCGTGGCGTCGCCCGACGTCCCTCGCGATCTGCGGCAGATGGGATTCGACCTTCTTTCGCGCGCGAACAACCACGCCCTCGACTGGGGCGTCGAAGGCATGCGGGAGACGAGCCGGCACCTGGACGAAGCCGGGCTCATTCATGCCGGTGTCGGCGAGAACCGCGCTGGAGCCAGGGCGCCCCGCTATCTCGAGAGCGAGCGGGGTCGCATCGCCCTGGTTTCCATGGCCTCGAGCCATCGGGAGGGCGCGGACGCGCTTCCGCCGGCCTCCCAGGCGCCCGGTCGGCCGGGTCTCAGCCCCGTTCGCACGACCCGCACCACCGTCGTTCCCAAGGATATTTTCGAGGCGCTGCGCTCCGTTCACGAGCGCATCGAGGCGGCGAAGTCGGAGGAAGTGCGAGAGCGTCCCGCTGCCGCCGAGGCGCGGCCCTCCGAGCTCTCCCTGTTCGGGGAGAAATTCCGGTCGGGCGAACGGCTGGGCTACGACTACGCCGTCCATCCCGTCGACCGGGAGGAGATTCTGAAGAGCGTTCGATTGGGGAAGCAGAACGCGGATTTCCTCGTCGCGACCATCCATGCGCATCAAACCGACCTTGCGAGCGGCGCGCCCGGCAATTTCCTGCCCGAGCTCGCCCACGCCACGATCGACGCGGGCGCGGACGCTTTCGTCGGACATGGAGTCCACACGCTCGGACCGATCGAGGTCTACCGCGGAAGGCCAATCTTCTACAGTCTGGCGAACTTCTTCTGGAGCGACATCCAGGAGCCGATACCCGCCGATCACTACGAGGAGAACTGGAACCTCCTGTCGGAAGTCTTCGGCGAGCCCTCGAAAGCCACGGACGCGGATCTCGCCGCGCTCCTCAACGCCCGCGGCTTCAGTGACGAGAAGGTGTTCCAGACCGTCGTCGCCTTGAGCCGGTTCGAAGGGGGAAAGCTCGCGGAGCTGCGCCTGTATCCCGTCGACCTGGGATACGGGCGCACCCTCACCCAGAGCGGCGTTCCCCGCCTGGCCTCCCCCGGTATGGCCCGGGAGATTCTGGAGCGACTCGCTCGGCTATCGCGTCCCTATGGAACCGAGATCTCGATCGAGGGCAACGTCGGTGTCATTCGCCCCTGAGCTTGTCACCCCGAGTATCAGGCGTTACGCTCCGACCTCGATGCGCCTGTTGCGACCTCTCGTCTGCCTCCTGCTTCTGCCGACTGTCGCCTTCGCCGCCGCCCGGCCGGTGATCCTGGACGTCGACCCGGGCATCGACGACGCCCTCGCGATCCTTCTCGCCGTCCGCTCGCCGGAGCTCGACGTGCGGGCCATAACCGTCGTCTTCGGAAACGTGGAGCTCGAGCTCGGCGCCTCGAACACGCTCAAGATTCTCGAGCTCGCGGGGCGATCCGACATTCCCGTCGCACGCGGGGAAGCGGGGCCGCTCGTTGGAGAGCCGCTCACCGCCAAGAACGTGCACGGCGACAACGGCATCGGGAACGTGAGGCTGCCCGAGCCCAGGGCGAAATTCTACGAGGGTGGCGCGCTCCAACTCCTTGCCGAAACGCTCGCGTCGAGCTCCGAGCCCGTCACCCTGCTCCCCGTCGGCCCCCTCACCAACATCGCGCTCTTTCTCAAGACCCACCCCGAGCTCCGCCCGAAGATACGGGAGATCGTGAGCATGGGCGGGAGCGCCGCGGCCCCGGGAACGGTCATGCCGACGGTGTCGTTCAACATCCTCAACGATCCCGAGGCGGCCGCCATCGTCTATCGTTCGGGAGTTCCGGTCACGATGGTCGGGCTCGACGTGACCTCGAAGACGGTGTTGACGCCGGAGCGCATCACCTCGTTATCCGGGAGCTCCGATCCCGTGGCACGCTTCGTCGAGGCCGTCGTCGGCTTTCACCGAAACGTGCGCGGTGCTTCGGGAGTCGTGGTCCACGACCCTCTCGCGGTGGGAGCGGTCATCGATCCATCGTTCGTCGCTATCGAGCTCCTGCCGGTGGACGTCGAGTTGCGAGGAGATCTGACCCGCGGCCAGATGGTGGTCGACAGGCGCGCCGAGGCGACCTGGAGAACCGAAGCTGCGCGCTCGACGCGGGTCGCGCTCGACGTCGACGCCGAGAGGTTCCTTTCGTTTCTCCTCGAGCGTCTTTCGTCCACGCGGCGTTGACGGAAGGTCCGGCACGGTGGTTCCGGCCACAGGTGTGATCCCGGTCACAGGAATCACCAGTCGTCCGGCCTAGAGTGAGTCTCCCCAAGGCAAGGAGGAAGCTCATGGATACTCGGAAAATCGGCATCATCGCCTTTTTGTCGACCTTCACCGCGGCTGCGCTCTTTGCTCAGTCTGGAGATCCCCTGGTTCTCGCGAACATGGCGCGGGTAAACCGCGAGCTCGCGCGGAGAGGGCTCGGCATCGCCGTCGAGCAGATCGAGTTCTTCACCATCGGGCTCGGGCGCCCGTCGAATCGGATCCACCAGCAGCAGTTCCGCTGGGTGCCGAACGACCCCAGGAGAAACGCTCAGGGAGAGGACATTACCTACCTCGTCGATCAGAGCGACGGCGCCACCGCCAGCGGGCTCTCGAGCGCGCAGACCGAAACGGCGATCGACAACGCCATGGACACCTGGCAGGCGGAACAATGCCTCAAGAAAGTGGACCTCGTGAAACGGGCGGATCCCGGAGCCGATCCTGACATCTTCGATTCGTTCTTCGGCTTTGGTGCGTCCGGAGATCCCTTTCTCGCGGACATCGTCGAGGCCGGGTGGCTGCCCCGCGCGTACTTCGAGGCGGTCGGAGGACCCGGTGGCGGACGCGGGATCCTCGCGTTCTCGGTCACATTCATCTTCACGGACGACGACGGCAACCCGACGGACATCAACGGCGACAACTATCTGGACAGCGCCCTCAACGAGGTCTATTACAACGATAATTTCGGCAATCCGGCCGGCGATCGCGCGGGAAACCCCTGGGCCATCGACGCGGCCCTTCCCGCGATCGACGTCGAGACCGTCGCCCTTCACGAGAACGGGCACTCTCTCGAGCTGGGGCACTTCGGACCGCCTCCGGCGGCGGTGATGAACCCGGTCTACGCCGGACCGCGGCATACCCCGCTCGCCATCGACCGCGCCGGCATGTGCGCCGTCTGGGCATCCTGGCCGAATCCGTAACTCGAAGCTATCGGTTGCGCCGCTCTCAGGGTCAAGTTACCCTCCGAGCGCTTTGAGACGGCGGGAGTTTCTCGGTCGGTCCCTCGCCGCGGCCTGCGGACTTCCGCTCGGCGCCTGTCTGTCCGCGCGCGGCGAGGTTGACGGCGTTCCCGTTCTCGACCTGCAGCTCGGTTGGCTCGCCGGAGGCAACCAGCTCGGCGAAGTGGTCGCCCGGAAGCTCGGGTTCTTCGAGGAAGAGGGCATCTACCTCGAGATCCACCCCGGCGGACCTCACATCGACGGGGTCGGGATCGTGGCCTCCGGGCGCTACCGATTGGGTGAGCTTGCATCGAGCCCGTCGCTCATGCTCGCCGTTTCTCAGGGAATTCCGATCCGGGCCTTCGGCGTCTGCGTCCAGGAGCATCCCTATTCGTACTTCTCGCTTCCCTCCAAGCCCGTGCGTACGCCCCGGGACATGATCGGAAAGAAGGTGGGGACGAACGCGACCGGGCGGATTCTTCTCGATGCTCTGCTCGCGAAGCACGGGATCGATCCCGCGTCGCTCGAGGTGGTGGTTATCGGATCCGCCATGACTCCCCTTCTCACCGGGCAGGTGGACGTGGTCACCGGCTGGACGACGAACGTGACGGCGCTCAAGCCGCTCGGTCCCGACCGCGTCGCCATGCGCCTCTGGGACCAGGGCATCCGTCTCTACGCCATGCCGTACTACGCGACGAACGATACCCTCGCCAATGAGCCGCACCTCCTTCAGGCTTTCCTCCGAGCCGCCGGACGCGGCTGGGAGCTCGCGTTTCGCGAGACCGAGAAAGCGGTCGAGATCCTGGTCGAGGAGTACCCCATACTCCGGTACCAGGACGAGCTCGATGCCGCCCGCGAGCTCCTCACTTACGTCTTCACCGAGAAGACCCGCGAGCTCGGATGGGCCACGATGGACCGCGAGACCTGGGAGGAGCAGATCGTGACCCACGAGGAGCTCGGGCAGTTCACGAAGCGCGTGCCTGCGGTCGAGGACGTCATGACCCTCTCGATTCTCGAGGCGACGAAGGAAAGCCGGCCTCGCCTGGGGGCTTCTTGACCGACGTCGTCTCGATCGGGAACGTCTCCGTGAAGTTCTCTTCCGATCGGGGTGAGACCGAGGCGCTCCGCGACGTGAGCTTCGATCTCCCCCGTGGAGGTTTCCTCTCGATCCTGGGCCCCTCGGGATGCGGCAAATCGACGCTCCTGCGCGTCGTGGCCGATCTCGTGGCCCCGTCTTCCGGAAGCGTTTCGCTCTTCGGCAGATCTCCGTCCGAGGCTCGCCGCGCGAGGGATCTCGGCTTCGTCTTCCAGGACGCCGCCCTTCTTCCCTGGAGGACGGTCCGCGAGAACGTGGAGCTGCCGCTCGAGGTGGGAGACGGCGCCCGGCTCTTGGAGAAAGCGTCGAAACCCGAGGATCTCCTCGATCTCGTCGGCCTCTCGCAATGGCACCGCGCCTATCCTCACGAGCTCTCCGGAGGCATGCGCCAGAGAGTCTCGATCGCGCGCGCGCTCGTGACCGGGCCCAAGATCCTTCTCATGGACGAGCCCTTCGGCGCCCTCGACGAGATCACGCGGGATCGCCTGAACGACGAGCTCCTCCGCATCTGGAAGGAGACAGGCACCACCATTCTCTTCGTGACCCACAGCATCCCCGAGGCGCTCTACCTCGGAGAGCGGGTTCTGATGCTCGCCGCCCACCCCGGGCGGGTCCGGGAAATGGTCCCGACCCGCCTTCCCTCCGCACGCGAGCTCTCGCTCCGGGAGAGCCCCGATTTCGTGAAACAGGCGGGAGAGCTGCGCGGGATCCTGGAGACCTGCGGGTGAAGGGCGATACCAGGCGGCGCGTGCTTCCGGCGGCGGCCCTCGCGGGGATTCTTCTCCTGTGGTGGCTCGCGGTCGCGCTCTTCCGCATTCCCGAGTACATCATCCCTTCCCCCCTCCACGTGGCGAGGACGCTCTTCGGAGATTTCGGCACCATCGTGAGGAACCTGGTGCCCACGGCGGTCGAGAGCGTTCTCGGGTTTCTTCTCGGGAACCTGCTCTCCATCGCCGTCGCCGCGCTCTTCGTCCACCAGAGGACGATCGAGGAGGCGTTCTTCCCTCTCGCCATCATCGTGAGGTCCATCCCCATCGTCGCCCTCGCCCCCATCCTCGTGCTCCTCTTCGGCAACGACATGGCGCCCAAGGTCATCATCGCCGCCCTGGTCTGCTTCTTCCCCACGCTGGTCAACATGGTCCGGGGACTCTCGGACGTGAACCCCCAGGCGCTCGAGCTCATGAAGATCCTGTCGGCGACCAAAGGCGAGGTCTTCTGGAAGCTCCGCATGTACAACTCGCTCCCCTATCTCTTCGCCGCGCTCAAGATCGCGGCCAGCGCCTCGGTCATCGGCGCCATCGTCGGCGAATGGATCGGGGCGACCGAGGGCATCGGCGCCCTCATCATTCACGCGACCTACAACTTCGATACCGGCCTTCTCTACGCCGCCATCACCGCCGCCTGCGTTTTCTCGGTGCTCTTCACGTCCCTGATCTCGTTTCTCGAGCGCCGCTTGGTGAAATGGGCCCCGGGGGGAGTGTAAGAAGGGGGATGTGGAGATGAGAAAGATAGCGGAGATGAACTTGACCTACATCCCCCCTATCCCCTTATCCCCCCATCCCCCTTCTTACACCAGGATTCGATAGGATGAGACTATGGATCGCGAGAACGCAGCGCGGGTGGTAGCGGAGACGGACGTCGTCGTCGTTGGGGGAGGGCCGGCTGGGCTCGCGGCCGCGGTCGCCGCCTCCCGCAACGGCGCCAAGGTGGCTCTGGTCGAGCGCTACGCGCAGCTCGGGGGCCTCGCCTCGGGCGCCATGGTCCTGGTCCTCGACGACATGTGCAACGGAAGCGAGATCACCGTGAAGGGGATCTGCCAGGAAATGATCGACCGCATGGCGGCGATGAAGCTCGCGGTATTTCCCCCCGAGGAGGATCGCCTCGCGGAGGAGTCGCTGTACCGGAAGTGGGCGCGGTGGGGACTCTACGACTACTACGCGCGCAGCAAGCCCGCTCCCGTCTGCTACGCGGCCGCCTTCGACCCCGAGGGCTGGAAGCGTGCCTCGGAGGACCTGGTCAAGGAGAACGGCATCCACCTGCGGCTCCACTCCTGGTTCTCCTCGCCCATCCTCGTCGGCGACCGGATTCGCGGGATCGTGTGCGAGACCAACGACGATCGCCAGTCCATCCGCGGCGACGTCGTGATCGATTGCAGCGGCGACCTCGTCGTCGCTTCGCGCGCGGGCGCTCCGTTCATCGGGGGGTCGTACTTCCTCACCACGGTTTTCCGTCTCGGCGGCGTCGACACCGAAGCCGCAGAGGCGTTCGAGTACGAATCTCCGGAAAACTACGCCGAGGTCGACAAGCGGGCGAAAGAAATCCTCGGGGGCTCCTGGGACAAGTGGTGGCTCAAGACGCCTCTGCCGGGAATCGTCTGGTGCAACTGTCCCCACATGCGGAACTACGACGGGGCCAAGGTCGAGGACCTGACGAGCGCCCAGCTCGAGGGAAGGCGCCGCATCGACGAGCTCTACGCCTACGTCCGCGAGAGCTACCCCGGATTCGAGAAGAGCTACATCGTCGATCTCGCTCCCCAGATTGGCGTGCGGCAGACGCGGCTTCTCGACGGCGAGTACGTGGTCACCAAGGAAGACGTCCAGGACCGGGTGCACTTCGGAGACAGCGTCGCCCGGGGGCGCGACTACTACACCCCCTATCGCGCGCTCGTCCCCAAAAAGGTCGAGCAGCTCCTGGTCGCGGGAAGACACTACTCGGCGACGAGCATCGCCCAGCGGACGTCCCGCGAGATTCCGCCCTGCATGTCGATGGGCGAAGCCGCTGGAACCGCAGCCGCCATGGCGCTCGAGTCCGGAGGCCTCGTGCGGTCGGTCGACGTCTCGAAGCTCCAGAAAAAGCTTCGGGCGCAGGGAGCCGATCCCGGGGACGTGCCTTCGGCGAACGCCACCGTTATCACTCAGCGGGGCCCGGAGGGCCCCATCCTCCCCGCGCGAGGAGCGCGGGGAGCGAGCGAGCGAAGAGCGAGCGAGCACTAAGGATGACCCTTCCGCTTTCCGGCGTCAAGGTCATCGACCTCACCCAGGTCATGCTCGGGCCCTGCGCCACCCAATTCCTCGCGGACTTCGGCGCCGACGTCATCAAGATCGAAAGACCGGGACAGGGAGACCTCTCCCGGTGGTCCATCCCCGATCCCGCGGGGCTCGACAATCCCGTGTTCGCCAGCCTCAATCGCAACAAACGCAGCGTCGCTTTGAACCTGAAGCACGAGAGTGCCCGGGAGATCGTGCGCGATCTGGTTCGCTCGGCGGACGTCATCGTCAACAACTTCCGCCCCGACGTCATGGAGAGGATGGGGCTCGGCTACGACCGCCTGCGACAAGTGAACCCGAGGATCGTCTACGCCTTCGGAACCGGATTCGGCAAGAGCGGCCCTTACGCCCACAAGGGCGGACAGGACGTCCTCGCCCAGGCGATGACCGGAGTCATGGCGCGGAAAGCCGACCCCGATCACCCGCTCGCGATCTACGCCACCGCGCTCGCGGACTACTCGGCGGCGATGCACCTGGTACAGGGAGTTCTCCTGGCGCTCCTTCAACGGGAGAAAACGGGTAAAGGCCAGATGGTGGACGTTTCCCTCTACGACTCGATGCTCTCGATGCAGACCCAGGAAGCGTCGATGTGGCTGATGAGGAACACGGAGCTCAACTGGGCGGCGATGCCCCTCTCGGGAGTCTTCGAAACGAGAGACGGCGCCCTGGTGCTCGTCGGGGCCTTCAAGGAGAACCCGCTCCGGGACATCTGCACCGCGCTGGAGATCGACGATCTCTCCGCGGAAGAGCGGTTCTCCACGATGGAGCGTATGCGCGAGAACCGTCCCGAGCTTCAGGAGATCTTCCGGAATCGCTTCCGGGAAGGCGCAACTTCACACTGGATCGCGCGGCTCGAGGCGCAGGATCTTTTGTGCTCTCCGGTGAGGACCCTAGCCGAGGCGCTCGACGACCCTCAGACAGCGGAGAACGGGATGCTGATCGAGGCGACGAACGGACGGTCCGAGACCGTCCGCATGGTGGGAACCCCGGTGCATCTCTCCGAAGCCCCGCTCGAGATCCGCCACGCGCCGCCGCGGCTCGGCGAGCACACCGACGCCGTCCTCCGCGAGCTCGGCTACGACTCCTCGCGAATCGAGAGCCTTCGGGAGTCAGGGGTGGTGGCATGACCGTCCGCTACGAGCTCCACGAGCACGTGGCGCGGGTCACCATCGAACGGCCCGAGGTCCGAAACGCCGTCGACTCCGCGACCGAGCGCGCGCTCCAGGACATCTGGGAGCAGGTCGAGTCCGACCCCGAGGTGAGAGTGGTCGTCCTCACGGGCTCGGGGGACAAGGCGTTCTCCGCCGGCGCCGACATGAAGAGCTCTTCTCCCGAGGACGCGGCGAGCGGGCTCGAGTACTGGGCGAAGTCCCGGCCAGGAGGCTTCGGTGGAATCGCACTGCGCACCACTCTCGACGTTCCCGTCGTCGCCCGCGTCAACGGATTCGCCCTCGGCGGCGGCTTCGAGATGGTCCTCGGATGCGACATCGTCGTCGCCTGCGACGACGCGGAGTTCGGATTTCCCGAGCCGAGGGTCGGCCGCATGCCCCTCGACGGGGGCATGGTCCTCCTCCCCCGCCTCGTGCCCGAGAAGTGGGCCATGGGAGTCCTCCTCACCGGACGCCGCGTCTCCGCCTCCGAAGCGCATCGCATGGGTCTCGTCAACGAGGTCGTGGCGAGAAAGGACCTCGACGCCGCCGTGGACCGCTGGGTGAGGGACGTCCTCGCCTGCGCTCCCCTCTCGCTCCGCGCCATCAAGCAAGTGGTGAAGCGGACCCCGGGCCTTTCCGCGGGAGAGGCGCAGGCGCTTCGTCTCCCCGCGGTCATGGCCGCGCTCTCGTCCGAGGACGCCGAGGAAGGCGTCCGCGCTTTCCGCGAGAAGCGACCCCCGAAGTGGAGCGGGCGGTGAGCGTTCTCCTCCTCGCCCTGTTTCTTTCCTTCTCCGAGCGCTTCGACACGATTCGGCGCGAGGCGACGCCAGAGGAGCTCTACCGCGTCCTCTACGATCTCCCCAAGGGCGGAGACCTCCACGATCACCTCGGCGGCGCCGTCTTCCCCGAGCTCTGGTGGCGGCTCGCTACCGAGGGCGGGACGTTCCACACCCGCGTCCGCTTCGGGGAGTGCGCCACGAGCTGCCCGGCGCCGCTCCTTTCGTTTCACACCGTTCTCGACTCCACCTGGAACGGGCTCGCGCCCTGCTGCCGCGCCGAGTACGAGCCCCTCTCGGAGCTCGACGCCGAGCAGAAGACGGCGTGGATGTCGGCGCTCAAGCTGGATCTCCCGGACGAGGGCCGTGACGAGTTCTTCGAGCTCGTCTGGCCGAGGATCGGCGAAGTCCTCGATCAAGCGCCCCTGATAACGCAATCCGCGGTCGAGAACATGAAGCTCTTCGGCCACGAGGGCGTGAGCTACGTGGAGTTCCAGCTCAGCCCGTTCGGCCGAAAGAACGGCGATCGCGTCCTCTCCGCGGACGAGTTCCACCAGCTTCTCGCCGAACGGCTGGCCCGGGACGACGCCCGGGAGACCGGGGTCACCGTTCGCATGCAGACGAACGTCCTCCGGTTCCATGCGGACGCCGAAAAGATGGTCGAGGAGAGCTGGGCGTTCGTCGATCGCCACCGCGATCTCTGGGTGAGCGTCAACCTCGTGGGCCGCGAGGACAACGACAAGGGATATCCCCTGCGATTCCTCGAGACGTTCCGCGAGATGAGACGGCGCTATCCGCGAATCGGGCTCGCCCTGCACGGCGGCGAGGTCGACGAGCCCAACCACCACGTGCGCGACACCCTCCTCCTCGGCGCCGATCGAATCGGCCACGGGACCAACCTCGTGACCGACCCCGAGACGCTTCTCTTCATGCGCACCGGGAAGTTCCCGGTCGAGGTGAGCCTGGTGAGCAACCGACTGCTCGGCTACGCCGACGATCTATCGCGTCATCCGTTTCCCGAGCTCCTGCGCCTCGGGATTCCCGTCTCTCTCTCGACCGACGATCGCGGCATGTGGGACTCCAACATGACCGACGAGTGGTTCGAAGCCGTAACTCGCTTCCACCTGAGCTGGGAGGAAGTGCTCGACGTCGGCCGGAACAGCCTGAAGTTCGCCTTCGTGCCCGCCGAGGTGAAGGCGAGGCTTCTCGAAGAGTACGACCGAGACATCGCGGCTTTCGCCGCCCGATACGGCGAGGGGGACTGGCGGGAGAAAGCGGCCGGGGTCGACGCGCGCCCCTCGGGCTACGCCCGCCGATATCTTCTTTCACGCTGAAGCTCGCGTTTCATCGCGATCGAGGAAAAGCCATGTCCGAGGACTATTCCAGGGCCACCCGGAAGTGCGACATCATCATGAAGGGCGGGATCACCAGCGGCATCGTCTATCCGAAGGCCGTGTGCCGTCTGGCCCTCGAGTATCGATTCCGCTCGATCGGGGGCACGTCGGCGGGGGCCATCGCCGCCGCGGCGACTGCCGCCGCGGAGTACGGGCGCCTCCGGGGAACGGGCACGTCGTTCGGTGAGCTCGAGAGTCTCCCGGAGACGCTCGCGAAAGAAGCGGTCCCCGGGGCGGGCTCTCGCCTGTTCCACCTCTTCCAGCCGCAGCCATCGACCGCCCGCCTCTTTCGCACACTGACCGCGGCGGTAAGGGGCGAGCGCGGAACCTTCGGCTTCGTCAAGGCCGCGGTCGCGAGCTACTTCGTCCCCGGCTTCGTCGGTGTAGCCGCGGTACTCCTCGTCCCGATCCTGTCGACGCTCGCGGGCCTCCACCGGGTCGGGGGATTCCTGGGGTGGCTCCCCTGGCTTCTACTCGCTCTCGTGGGGGGCGCGGCCGGCACGGCTCTCGCTCTCTACCGCGACGTGCGCGCGAAGGTCCCCGCCAACTACTACGGCCTCTCGACCGGTATGGGAGGACAGGACGCGCTGACCCCCTGGCTCTACGATTTCCTACAGCGCCTCTCGGGAAAGGCGAGGCACGAGCCTCTCACTTTCGGAGACTTGTGGGGCACGGACCCTTCGCGGAAAGAGGTCGACCTCCAGATGATGACCACCTGCCTCACCCGGGGACGGCCCTATCGTCTGCCGTTCGCCGAGCAGGAGGAGCGACTCTTCTACTTTCGCAGGAAAGACATGGAGGCTCTCTTTCCCAGGGAGGTCGTCCAGTGGATGGTCGCGCACAGTCGTCCCCAGGCCGAGCCGCGAGCGGAGGACGAGTTCCTTCCGATGCCCCTGGGAAAGGACCTTCCCGTGATCGTGGCCACGCGCATGAGCTTGAGCTTCCCGTTCCTCATCAGCGCGGTTCCTCTTCAGGCGATCGACTACACGCGTTCGGACGACGAGCCGCGACCCGAGCCCTGCTGGTTCTCGGACGGAGGCATTGCGAGCAACTTCCCGGTCCACTTCTTCGACGCGCCCCTGCCGGGATGGCCGACGTTCGCCATCAACCTCCGTTATTTCGAGGAGACCCCGCCGAAGCGCGTGGTCATGCCGCAGCGGAACCAGGACGAGATCGCCGACGCCTTTCACCGCTTCGAAAAGCGCGGCCTCCTCGGTTTCGCGCGCGCGATCTTCGACGCGATGCAGAACTGGCAGGACAACACGCAGTCGAAGATGCCCGGCTTCCGCGACCGCATCGCCCACGTCTGCCTCGGACCGGGAGAGGGCGGCCTCAACCTCGACATGCCCGAGGAGAAAGTGCGGGAGATCGCGGGGAGCGGGATCCGGGTGGGGTTGCTGCTCTCCAGGCGCTTCGCGCCCGGGAGCCGGGCGAAGCTCAACTGGGACAACCACCGGTGGGTGCGGTTCCGCTCCATGATGGCATCCCTCGAGGAGATGCTCGAAAAGCTCGGGCCACGACTCGCGCCGGACTTCGAGCCGCCCCAGCGGGGAGACGAGAACTACCGGGCGCTGGTGGAGCGCGACGCCGATTCCCTCCCCAGCTACGCCTGGAGCTCGCGCTCGCAGCGGGCGGAAGCCCTCCGCGTGGTGAACGACCTGGTGAGGATCGCCTCCGAGTGGATGGCGACACCGGAGACCCTCACCGAGGGGGCGCCGCGGCCGATGCCGGAGCTCCGCGCCCGGCCCCGGATTTGAGTATGCTGATTCCACGCGAGATCCCGGCCCGGGAGACATGGTCTGGAAGGGAGGTCGTTGCTTTATGAAACCTTGGAGTCGTCTGGCAGCCCTGGCGGCGCTGATTGCGGCCTCCGCGGCCGCGCGCGAGGACTCGCCGCATCCGGGTCTCGAGAAGCTCAAGGCGCTCGAGGGGCGCTGGGTCGGCCCGGCGGTCTGGGACCGGGGAGGAGAGAAAGGCAACGTCCAGTTCGAGCTCTCTTACCGGGTGACGGCGGCGGGCAAGGCGGTGGTGGAAACAATGATGCCGGAAACGCCCGGCGAGATGATCACCGTGTACCACCTGGACGGCGACGACCTGGTGCTCGTGCACTACTGCACCTCCGGCAACCAACCGCGGATGAAGCTCGTGTCCGCTTCGGACCCGAGCGACCTCTCGTTTCGCTGCCTGGGCGGAACGAACATGACGGAAGCGGATTCCCACATGCACTCGGCGCGGCTCCGCGTCGTGGACGAGGATCACGTTCGAGGGGAGTGGAGCTCGATCAAGGGCGACGTCGTCCAATGGGTCGCCGAAGCGGAGCTCGAGCGCCAGAAGTAGCAGGCGCGCGCCCCAGGTTCCTTGACGCCGAATCGAGGGGCGGGTAGCCTTTCGCCCCAGCGTGCAGACGTCCAACATCACCTCGCTCGACTGGGCGGTCATCGGCATCTACTTCGCGGTCCTCCTCGCCGTCGCCTGGTGGGTGGTGCAGAAGGGGAAGGACACCGCGGCGGACTACTTCCTCGCGGGCCGGAACCTCAGCTGGTGGGTCGTCGGCGCCTCGATTTTCGCGTCCAACATCGGCTCGGAGCACGTCGTCGGCCTCGCCGGCTCCGGGGTCACCGACGGGGTCGCGATGGCGCACTACGAGCTCCACGCCTGGTGTCTGCTGGTGCTCGCCTGGGTGTTCGTCCCCTTCTACTCGCGCTCCAAGGTGTTTACCATGCCCGAGTTCCTCGAGCGCCGCTTCTCCGCCCATTCCCGCTACGTCCTCTCGATCGTCTCCCTCATCCTCTTCGTGGTCTCGAAGATGGCGGTGGGAATCTTCGCCGGCGGCATCGTGTTCGGAACGTTGATGCCGGAGGCATCGCTCGATATCGGCGGGATGCGCATCGACTCCTTCTGGATCGGCTCGGTGGGGACGATCGTGCTTACGGGGCTCTACACCATGCTCGGAGGGATGCGAGCCGTTGCCTACAACGACACCATCCAGGCGGTGATCCTCATCCTCGGATCGGGTCTGCTCACGGTCTATGGGCTCGCCGAGCTCGGCGGTTGGAGCGAGCTCCGCCGCTGGTGCGGCTCCGACATGTTCAACCTCTGGAAGCCGCTCATCCCGCACGGCGTCGAGGGGACCTGGGCTCCGGTGATCGAGCGAAACCCGGCGGGCGACCTGGTGCGGCAGGCCTGGTACTTCAATGGGAACTTCCCCTGGCTGGGGATGCTGGTTTGCGCCCCGATCATCGGGCTCTGGTACTGGTGCACCGACCAGTACATCGTTCAGCGAGCCCTCGGGGCCCCGAACGAGACCGTCGCCCGCCGGGGCAGTATCTTCGCCGCTTTTCTGAAGCTCTCCCCCGTCTACCTGTTCATCATCCCCGGTTTGATCGGCTTTGCCCTCGCAAAGAGCGGCAAGGTGCCCGAGCTCGGCGTCATGCTCGACCCGGATGGGAATGCCATCCCCGCCGCAGCCCAGGGCGCCTTCCCGATGATGGTTCAGTACCTCCTGCCTCCCGGTATCCGAGGCATCGTGGTGGCGGGACTCCTCTCCGCGCTCATGAGCTCGCTCGCGGGAGTCTTCAACGCCAGCTCGACCATCTTCACGGTGGACCTCTATGAGAAGTGGAGGCCGGAAGCGAGCCAGCACCAGCTGGTGCGTATCGGGCGGATCGCGACCGCCGTCATGGTGGTCATCGCCCTCGCCTGGATCCCGGTGATCCGGAACGCGTCCGGGCTCTACAACTACCTGCAGGCGATTCAGGGCTACCTGGCGGCGCCCATTTTCCTCGTCTTCTTCCTCGGCGTCCTCTGGAAGAGGATGAACGCGATGGGAGCGCTTTCGGCGCTGGTCGTGGGCTTCTCCATGGGTCTGTTCCGGATGGCGGTGGACACTCCGGTTACCCTCGGGCTCGCCGGTTTCGAGAACGGCTACGCCCCGGGCTCGTTCCTCTGGATCTGCAACAATATCTACTTCCAGTACTTCAGCGTCCTGATCACCCTGGTCTCCACTGCGATGATGGTGGGGGTGAGCCTCGCGACGGCTCCGCCGG
>DAISKN010000039.1:0-18118 GCA_036820975.1 Acidobacteriota bacterium
ACACCGGCGGCGGAGCGGCATCGAAAGGCCCGGGAAGCTCTCGTCGCGGTGGGCCTCGGGGGTTGGGAAGAGCACGCTCCGAGCGAGCTCTCGGGCGGCCAGCAGCAGCGTGTCGCCATCGCCCGCGCCATCGTCACCACGCCTCTCGTGCTGCTCGCGGACGAGCCCACGGGGAACCTCGACACCGACCGCGGCCGGGAGATCATGGAGCTTCTGACGGCCCTGAACCGGGAGCGCGGAATCACCATCGTGATGGTGACCCACGAGCTGGAGATGGCGGAGTACGCCCGGCGCACCGTGCGATTCCGGGACGGTCTCGTCGCCGAGGAGCGCCGAAACGGGAGGGCGGCCTAGCTCAGGCTGCTACGCGATGTATCTGCAGCCTACGCGAGCGGCCCGCCTTCGCGCGAAGCGCTTCGGCGGGTCCGCAGTAGCCCGTGGGGCGAAGGCGGAAGCGAGCCAGCGGACATGAACGAAGAGCGAGGTCGAGCAGCGGGGCCCGGAGGGCCCCGTCCTCCCCGCGCGAGGAGCGCGGGGAGCGAGCCTCGCGAAGAGCGAGGCGAGCATTAACAATGTGGCGGGAGATGGTTTTTCTCGCGCTTCGCGAGATTCGGCGAAACGCGCTCCGGTCCTCGTTGACCATGCTCGGCGTCGTCATCGGCGTCGCCGCCGTCATCGTCATGGTGACTCTCGGAAGCGGCGCCACCGTCCAGGTGACCCAGGAGATCTCCAGGCTCGGGACGAACCTACTCGACGTCCGGCCCGGCCAGGGATTCCGCGGCGGGGGCGGCGCCCGCGCCGAGGCCAAGCGGTTCGATCTGGACGACGTCGAGGCCATCGAAACGGAGATCGCCGGCATCACCGCGCTGGCTCCGGTGAGCTCGCGCCAGGTGCAGGTGGTGTTCGGAAGCGAGAACTGGTCCACGGTGGTGACGGGAACCGACAACGACTACTTCGAGGCGCGCGCCTGGTCCCTCGCTTCCGGGCGCCGGTTCCACGAGAGCGAGATTCGCTCGGGAAAAAGCGTCTGCATCCTGGGCGCCACCGTCCGGAGGGAGATCTTCGGGAACCAGGACCCGCTCGGGGCCAAGGTCCGTCTGGAGCACCTGTCGTGCGACGTCATCGGGGTCCTGGAGTCGAAGGGGCAGTCGAGCTTTGGAATGGACCAGGACGATCTCCTGCTCCTGCCTCTCAAGACGTTTCAGAGACGCATCGCCGGCAACCGGGACGTCAACTCGATCTCGATCTCCGTCGAGGACGAGCGCCTGATGGGGAAAGTCCAGGCGGACATCGAGGTTCTGCTACGGGAGCGCCGGAACATCAAGGCCGGGGACGAGGACGACTTCTTCGTCGGGAACATGGAGCAGATCATCGCGGCCATGACCGGCACCACGCGAGTTCTCACCGCCCTTCTGGGCGCCGTGGCCGCGGTGAGCCTTCTGGTCGGAGGGATCGGGATCATGAACATCATGCTGGTCTCCGTGACCGAGAGGACCCGGGAGATCGGAATCCGTCTCTCCATCGGTGCCATGGCCCGCGAGGTCCTGACTCAGTTCCTGGTGGAGGCCCTGGTGTTGTCCTCCTTCGGAGGGCTCCTGGGGATCACCCTCGGGGTCCTCTCCTCGGCGGCGGCGGCCCCGCTCCTCGGGGTCCCCTTCGTGCTCGAGCCCGGGATCATTCTCCTCGCCTTCGCGTTCTCGGCGGCCGTCGGCATCGTCTTCGGTTACTTTCCCGCGCGGCAGGCGGCTCACCTCGACCCCATCGAGGCGCTTCGATACGAGTAGAACGATGAAGGAATTCTCGATGCGACCCGTGGGAACCGTGCGGAGCCCGTTCACCGAGACGTCTTCGATCCCGAAGGGTCCGGGGGCGGAGCACGGCGCCGAAGGCGTTCTCGAGATATTCCCGGAGCTGGAACCGGGGCTCCTCGACATCGAGGGCTTCTCGCACCTCTACGTGATCTGGGCCTTCCACGAATCGAAGGGCTACGAGCTTTCGGGAAAGCCGCCTACGGACGATCGCCCGCACGGGGTCTTCGCGACGCGCTCGCCGCGACGGCCCAACCCGATAGGACTCACCGTCGTCGAGCTCCTGCGCCGGGACGGCCCTCGCCTTCACGTGCGCGGAATCGACATGCTGGACGGAACGCCCATTCTCGATATCAAGCCCTATCTTTCGAGCGTCCCCCCGGAAACACTCCGCCGGGGCTGGCTGGCGGAGGCCGACGCCCGGCGGTCGGCCAAAGCGCGGGACTGAGCTCCCCCCGTCAGCGAGGCGGGTTCGCCCAGAGCGGCTTTCCCTGTTCGTCCCGAAGCTCGAGGACGGCTTCGCCCTTGCGAACCTCTTTCGCGATCAGGCTCGTTCCCCCGTCGTAGGTCACCTTTGAGCCAGTGACGTCGATCTCGTCTCCCTTCGCGAGCGGGAAGTTCTTGCCCTGTACGAAGGCGGCGGGACCGAGGTGGATGTCGCAGGCTTCCCCCTCGCACGTGGCCCGCAGGTGAACTCCGCCGTCGCACCCGCGGCAGCCGCCGGGAGCGATCTGGTCGACGGAATCCACTTTGCAGTGCCGGGTGATCTCCGTCGCCCGATCGTAGCCGGGAGCGGCAACCCGATGATGATGTCCGTGGTGGGGCTCGGGGTGGTGTTGGCCGAATGCCACCGCCGCGCCCCCGAGAATCGACGCGAACACATAGAGAAGTGACCGAACAACCGTTGTCATGATTCCCTCCTCTGCATTGGGCCTTCCGTTGGTTCCGTTTGCCATTCGGGAAACCACCTCGATACCGCGATCGCGAGACGCTTCACGTTCTCCGGCGAGGGCCCCTCACCGCCGACCTCGAAAAGAAATATGCCCCGATAGTGGACCCGCTCGAGAGCCCTCATCACCGCGGGCCAGTCGAGGATGCCGTCGCCGGGAGGAAGGTGGTCGTCGTGCTTGCCGTGGTTGTCGCTCGCCTGGAGGTGCACGAGGCGATCCGAGAAGCGGTCGATGGCGGAGAACAACGTCCCGCCGAGACTGGTATGGGAAGTGTCGATGCAGACTCCCGTGCCTTCGGCGGGGATACGCGCGAGAATCCATTCGAGGTCGTCGAGCGACCCTCCGAGCAGGTGCGGAAGCGGCGTTTCCACGACCAGCTTCAACCGCCTTTCCCTGCACATCCGCCATACTTCCGTGAGGCCTTCGACGCTCCGTGCCAGGCGATCTTGCTTCTCCCAGATCCAGTTGTGATCCTCTCCTCCGGGATGGATGACGTAGAGGTCGCCTCCGAGGCATTGGAGCAGATCCGCGGCTTCACGAAAGTGCCGCAGCGAGAGCCGCCGAATTCCGGCGTCGGCGTCGGTCAAATCGATGCCCTGGCCGAAAGGAGCGTGGAGAGAGCGCACCTTCAGGCCTAGTCGAGCCGCTTGCTCGCGGACTCTTTCGAATCGAGCGGTGTCCTTGAGGTCGATATGCGAGCGGGCCGTCGCCACTTCGATGGTCCGAAAGCCACTCCCGGCGATGGCGGGCAGGACCTCTTCGATGGGCTCCCGGTAGCCAATCCCGGTGGAGACGCCGATCTCCCAGCTCACGCCTTTCCTCCGCCTCCAGAAAGCAGGAGCTCCCCGCAAAGAACTCTTACGTAGAAGTCCGCCCTCGCCGCGGCATCGTAGCGGTACCAGTACTCGCCCCAGCCAAAGTCACGTTCGAACTTGGAGCGAATCAGGCCCGCGATGGAGCGAGGGTGCCATCCCTTCCGCCACAGGTCGACCACCACCGCACGCATGGACGAGGGGCTCAACAGTCCCGGGTTGGGGTTCTCGAGAGCCCGGGCCGCGTCGGCTCCAAGAGCCCGCAGGTCGAGGCGGTCATACGTTTGCGGCCAGTCCGTGGGGTCCTCGTGGGATCCGCCATGGAAGAGATCGTGAAACGACGAGAGGGGGCTCCGACGATAGTCTTCGATCCAACGGAGGACGCCGCGGGCGCCGAACGGTGGGATACCGGTTTGGTCTCCCTCGGCGAGCTCCCTCGCCTCGTCTGGATTCTCCCGGACGTGGAGCAGGGTCGAAAGCGTCCGACTCCGCCGCGGAAGGCAAAGGGTGAACGGTGTCGGTACCGGGAGTCCGGTGACGACGCCCTTCTGATGGGAAGAGTACGCCGTGCGGGCGAAGCGCCGATAGAGAGGATCGGCGTAGGCACTGAGGTCCAGGCAGACGAATCGCCCGCCTGCCTGGGGCGGCACGTCGGCGAGCGCCACCGGTGTCTCGAAGCCAGCCTCTCCCAGAGAGGCGATGAGGCCATGGCCCGCGTGTTCCAGGAGTCTTCCGATCGTCTCGTGGGCTGTCCCCATCCGCAGCGCGTTCGCCCTCTCGAGCGCGAGATACTTGGCCCTCAAAGGTTCGCCAATGCGTCCCATCGAGACCAGGGCGTCGTGCGCCCGGCTCTCGAGGGGCACGCGTCCTATGAAGTGATACCCCTGCCGGGTCATGTTGACCAGGGGACGAAGCCCGTAGGCGCGGAACCATGCCTTGACCGCGCGGTACACCGGCTCGAGAGTCCCGAAGCAGAGCGCCGGATCCCGATAAGCCTCGACCGGGTCGTCGTGATTCACGAAATCGACGTCGAGGAGGACGAGGCTCGCTCGATCATCGCCGAGACATCGGGTGACGTCCGCACCCTCGTCCAGGAGTCGTTCCACGGAATCGTCTCGAGGACAAACAACCGGGGAACCGTCCTCTTCGACGAGGTGGCGAGCACCCCCGTAACCCGCCATCCCCCATGCGGTCGGAACACCTGAATCCGCAGCACCGCAGTACTCCAGGATTCGATGTCTTACCGCTTCGGATCGATAAAAGGAGCGGACTCGCTCCCACGGCTCGTGGGTGTACGGATCCCAGCGGAACCGAGCTTCACCCCCGGTTCGGGGTGCAGGTGATTCCGCCGTCGTCATACCTCTATTCTCTGAACGAACGAGTCTCCGGCTTCGACCGACGGCGGCCCGCCTCGCCCGCTGCGAGCGAGGCCCGAAGCATCGAACGCATCGAGGACCTGCTGGATGTGCACTTCCACCTGCCGCAGGAAGACGGGAGGCACGGCGTAACCATCGCTCTCGTAAGTCAGGATGGGCATCGAAAGCCGGTGGCAGAGCGGCTTGAGAATCGCCTCCGAGATCCGGAGGGCGAGGCAGTTGAAGGGCCCGAGGAGAAGGATGCCGTGGTAGCCCGCTCTCTGCGCGTCGACCCCGAGCCCTACCGTCGGAATGACTTCGCCAAAAATCGAGGGAGAGACGTGCTTTTCCGCTTCGCGAAGGAGGCGAGAAACATCCGGATCGTCGGCCACGAGAAGCCCGGTCCTTCGGAAGTCTTTCCGAAGCCGGTGCTCCAACAGGCGGACCATCTGATAGCCCTTCCACTGCTCGAGGTACTCTCTTCCCTCGGGACGCAGGATCCCGAAGCAGCCCCGGGCGAGCGCGGTGAGCCCGGGCTCGAGGTCCCATCGGCGGGCCATGCCCGACATGGTGTCGTAGGCGGCGTACAGCACGAGCTCGCTCAGATCGGCGGGCTTGAGGATGATGCCGTGCTCGGCATACAGCTCGGGAACGCCCTCCATGAAGAACGGGCTGAAGCGCGTGAAGAAGTCGCCGGTCACGAGGACCCGCGGACACCTCGCCGGATCCTTCGACCGCGGAATTCGAGCCAGCTCGTCGATGAGCTCCGGAAGAGACTCCCGGAACTCTTCGTGAGACTGCGACGATTCGGAGAAGTCGTGCCATAGCTCGCGGAGCCTGGCGACACCCGAAGCCCCCCCGACCACCCGCAGGGACTGCTCGGCTTCCACCAGGAGATCGGCGAGACTCAGCGCGGGCGCGAAGTATTCCGTGAGCCGGGGTAGACCGAATCCGCAGTAGTCGTTGCTTTCGGTGGGAAAGAATACGAACAGGTCCCGGAGATTCTGCCGGGCGATGAAGCGATCGAGATAATCCGAGTAGGCATCGATCACGCAGGGGGCCCCGCCCCGGAGCATGGCGAAGCCCGCGATCTCGCCTTTCTGCCGCTTCTCGGCCACCTCCAGGATCTGGCCGACGCAGATCGGAAGCGGCAGGCACTCCCGCCCCGACGTATAGCGGAGCCCGGTTTCCAGCTGACGCCGCCCGAGCGGAAGTCCCTCGCCCGGATGAAGGCCCAGCCATCGGACGGCCATGCGCCAGGCGTCGGAGTGATACTCGGAGAAGGTCGGAAAGTAGAGCTTCACCCTGGGATCGTTCAGCGCCACTTCCTCGCCCGACGAAGTGATGACGATTCCCTGGCGACCGATCCGGCAGGGCGTCGCGGTGGTCTCGACCGGAGCGTCGGAGACGCGATAGTTCTCGACGATGTCCAGAAACGCCTCGAGCCGCGTCTGGATGCCGGCGTCCGCGGTGTGGCTGTCGATCTCCAGCATCAGATAGGGCTTCGCGCCCAGTTCGTCCGAGAACTGCGATTGGGTGAAGGCGTCGATAGTGCAGCTGAAGTTGCTGATGTAGAGAAGGAAGAGGTTCGGGTTCCGCCGGACGAGCTCCTTCGCGTTCAGGATCTGGTTGGAGAAATGCCAGGAAGTGGGCCCCGTCTCCGCGGGGGGAAGGCAGTCGGACGGTATCGCCAGGACACCCATGCTGGAGAGCTTCTTCCCCACGGACTGCGAAGCTTCCGGAGTGAACGCGTTGTAGCTCCGGCCCACGAGCACCACGGTGGGTCGGCCGTCCCGGGCCGCTTGCGAAAGCGCCCTCCGCCCCAGCTCCTGGAGGGACAGCTCGGCGTCCACCTGCGCCTCGACCGCCGCTCGATAAGCCTCTTCGGCGAGCGTTCTCTCGCAGCCGAGCTCCTTCACCGCCATGTCCACCATGGCCGGGCTCGACTGGTATCCCTTGCTGAAGTCGAGGACCGGAGAGAGGAAGCGCGACTCGGGGAAGGCTTTCTGGACCACGTAGGGCCCGGCTTGAGCGATGGGACAGAGATAGCAGTCCTGTCCTTCGGAAGCGCTCGGCATTCGAGCGACGTGAGGGAAGAAGATCCAGTCGACCTGGCGCTGGCTCAGGTCGAGCACGGCGCCGTGAGCGATCTGAGTGGGAAAGCAGAACCCGGAATGGGTCTTGAGATCCCCCTTGGGATTCACCTCCGACAGCACGACCTCGGCTCCGAGCCGTGAAAGAAACGTGGCGTAGAGGGGATAGAGCGAGTGGGTGGTGAGAGCCTTCGGGATTCCGATGCGCCTCGCCCCTGTCGAGGAGCTCGCGGCGAGGGGCGCTCCGAAGAGAATCTTCGAGCGCTCGAGCACCAGGTCGGGGGCATCGGCGGTGCGAGTCTTCCTCTGCCAGAGGTGCTCGTAGAGACTGCAGCGTCCTCCGAAGGGAAATTTCCGTCCCGCTACCTGGAACCGATCGATGCTGCAGTAGAGCTTGCAGGCCTTGCAGGTGAAGCGGCCCAGGAGCTCCATCGTAGGCACCGCCAGAGAAAGGAGGTCGGTGGAACGATCGAACGCGCCGCGCGAACGCTCGAGGGCTAGGAGCGCGACGCCCTGCGCCCCCAGGAGCTCGGGGCTCGGAGGAATCAAGACCTCGCGGCCCACGGCGTAGGCGAACGCATTCCCCACCGCGTGGTTGAGCGCGACCCCACCCTGCAGGAACACCTTCTTCCCGACGAAGCGCGGTCCCTTGACCTTGGCGAGGTAGTTCTCGGCGATGGCGTAGACCAGCCCGGCGGCGATGTCCTCGGGCCCGTAACCTTCCTGTAGTCCCAGGCGGATGTCGGAGTTGATGAAGGCGGCGCAGGTGGCCTTGAAGTGGACCGGAGCGGACGCGGAGAGGGCTCTCCCGGCGATCTCGTCGACGGCAATCCCGAGATCGCCCCGGGCGCTCTCCTCGAGGAAGGAACCGGTGCCCGCGGAACAGGCCGCGTTCATCGCGTAGTCGATGGGAACGCCTTGCCGCAGGTAGATGTACTTGGAGTCCTGCCCCCCGATCTCGAAGATCGTGTCCACCTCGGGATCGAACCGGGCGGCGCCGGCCGCCTGAGCGGAGATCTCGTTGTATACGTGGGCCGTACCCAGGTAGGCACCCGCGAGCTCCCGGGCGGATCCGGTGGTGGCGACGAGCCCTATCTGGACGTTTCCGACCTCCTCCGCGATCCGGCGGATGCAGTCGCGCGTCGCGCGGACCGGATCTCCACCGGTTCGCCCGTAGTGCGAAGCGATGACCCGCCGGGTCGCCGGGTGCAGGAGGACCGCCTTGGTGGTGGTGGAGCCGGCGTCGACCCCGAGGACCAGCGGGCCGTCGACGCGCGTCTCGCGCGCCTCCTCCGGCAGAACGCGAGTGCGCGCGCCGTGAGCCTCGAGGGGCGGAAGTCGGCTCAACGAAGGCCTGATCGAAACCTGCGGCGCGCGGTAGCGAGGGGTGTCCCGCGTCAGGAGAGCGGCGCCGAGCGCCTCGAAGTAGGGGCTCTCGGGAAGAACGGCGAATTCCACCGCGGGGAGCTTTCGTTTCAAGGCGGCCACCAGCGCGCGGTTCCGGCTCACGCCGCCAATCAGGAGGACGCGCGCCATGGGCTGCTGCGTCTTCTCGACGAGCGCCACGATCTTGTCGGCCATGGAGTCGTGGAGCGTGTAGAGGATGTCCTCGACCGAAGCCTCACCCCGGTTCAGTTTGTGAGTGATGTCCGACTTGCAGTGAACGGAGCACCGCGAGGCGAGCGGCACGAGCTTGCCGGTGAAGGATCGATCCATCGCCTCATCCATGCCGAGCTCCATCCGCCCGATCTGCTGAATGAAGAACTCCCCGCTCCCCGCCGCGCACTTGTTGTGCGAGAGCACCGAGAGGATGCGCCTGGCTCGCACCGCGTAGACCAGGAAAGACTCACCGCCGAGAGAGGCCACCCCGTCGTACGACTCGGGACTCGCGTCGAGAGCCCTCTGGATCGCGGCGACCTCCGAGATGTGCCCCAGGTGCCCGGAGACGCCCACGTACCGATCGACCCCGATCTCCTGGCGGGCGAGAAGCTCGTCGAGCACCTGCTGCGGTCGTCCCTGGTGCGCCTGCACCTGGCGGTAGACCACCTCGTCGCCCTTCAAGGCGACGACCTTCACCGTGAGCGCCCCGATATTGACGCCCACGTAGGAGGTCGTGCTCGGCGCGTTCTTCGAGCGCTCCACGGTCACTCCGACCCGAACTGAATCTTCACCATCCACCTTCTCATTGGCCGCGCCTTCCCTGCGTACGAGCCAGGATCTCCGTCACCTCTTCGTCCGTCACCTGGCGGAAGTCCGCGAAGAACTGCCCTACGGCGTAGAAGCTCGCGGGGGTCGCCAGACAAACCACCTCGTCCGCCTCGTGCTCCATCGTGGCGACCGCCCTCGGGGGCGCGACCGCCATCGCGGCGATCAGCTTCGCCGGCTTCTGCGAGCGAATGGAGCGGAGGGCGGCGATCATCGTCCAGCCGGTGGCGACGCCGTCGTCCACGACGATGACCACCCTGCCCGCGGGGGGAATTGAAGGCCTTACCGGCGTGTACACCGCGCGGCGGCGACGGAGAACCTCGAGCTGCCGCGTCACTTCCTGGTCGATATACGGCTTCTCGATTCCATAGAGCTCGACTTCCGGGCTCAGATGGACGTCGCCTCGCTCGCTCACGGAGCCGATAGCGAACTCCTCCTGATACGGCGCCCCCAGCTTGTGCACCAGAACGACGTCGAGCTCCCCCTTCAGCGATTCGGCGATCACCTGGGCCATGGGGACCGCGCCCCTTGGAATCCCGAGAACCAGGGGCTTCTGGCCGCGATAGGCCAGGAGCCGCTTCGCGAGAAGCTGTGCCGCTTCGACTCGGCTCGGGAAAACTACGTCATCCCCTCGGAAAACCCCGTACGGCTCATCCGGCGACTCGTTCGTATTCATAAACCCCTCAAAATACGTTCATTCACGAACCGGGCCAATCGCGAAGCAGGCTGGGTCGAGCGAGGCGTCCCCAAACCAGCGAAGGGAGGGTCTTTCAGATCCTCGCGGGGACGGCGAAAGAGCCACCGCCGCGCCATTTCCTCCAGGGAGTTGCGTCATTTCGCGCTACCGTTCGACGTTTTCACGTGGTTTCCCTTCACCAGCGAGCGGCGTTATGTTTGCATCGGGGAAAGAGCTGGAGCTGCCGAGTGTCCGAAAGGGTCGCGACCGAAAAGCACGTCGAGATTTCCATTGGCGATCTCCGATTTCCGGGCACGCTTGGATCTCCTCCCGGAGCGCGTGGCTTGGTGCTGTTCGCCCATGGAAGCGGGAGCAGCCGCCTCAGCCCCCGGAACGTCCACGTGGCGCGAGGACTGCACCAGGCGGGATTGGCCACGCTCCTCTTCGATCTCCTGACCGAGCGCGAGGACCGCGTCTACGAGACGCGGTTCGACATCACCCTCCTTTCGGAGCGCATGTTGGGAGCGGCGGAATGGGCGCTCGCCGAGCCCGCGACGAAGGCGCTGCGGCTCGGGTTCTTCGGGGCGAGCACCGGCGCCGCCGCCGCGCTCAGGGCGGCGGCGAAGCTCGGGCCCGAAGTCTTCGCGGTCGTCTCCCGCGGCGGACGGCCCGACATGACGGGGGCGGTCCTCGCCGACGTCCGCTCGCCCACGCTGCTCATCGTGGGCGGGCGCGACACCACGGTGTTGGGGCTGAACCGACGGGCCTTCGCTCAGCTTCGGGCGGAAAAAGAGCTCGCCGTCGTCCCGGGAGCGACCCACCTCTTCGAAGAGCCCGGCGCCCTCGAGGAAGTCACCCGTCTCGCCGCGGATTGGTTCGTGAGACACCTGGGAGCTCCGTAGACGCACGAATAGGGAGGTCGACGTGCCGCAACAAATTCTCTTTCAGGAAACGATTCGGAAGACGCACGCTTGGATCGTGGAGGTCATGGCCGCGCTCGGTGAGTCGGAGCCTCGCCGCGGGTTCAATATCTTGAGGGCGGTGCTCCAGGCCCTTCGCGACCGGCTCACGGTCGAAGAGGCGGCCGATCTGGGCGCCCAGTTGCCGATGCTGGTCCGCGGCGCCTACTACGAGGGCTTCCGGCCCGCCGGGATGCCCGAACGCTGGCGGAGCGAGAAGGAATTTCTGGAACGGGTTTCAAGGAACCTGAAGGACCCGACCGTCGAACCGGAGGCCGCGGCCCGCGCCGTGTTCGCCGTTCTATCCAAACATATTACCGGCGGCGAGATCGAGCAGATCCGGCAGGAGCTTCCTTCCCCGATTCGGGAGCTCTGGCGGGCGACAGCTTGATCGACCGAGAAGACGAATGCTCGACGAGGAGAGGGCCACGGCGATTCGACTCGCCTACGAGGCGGGACAGATCGCCCTCGCCGCGGCGTCGCGCTCATTGAAGGTCGAGAAAAAGGGCGCCGATCTGGGTCCGGTCACCGCCGTCGATCTGGAGGTGGATGCCTACCTTCAGGCGGAGCTCACCCTGGCTTTTCCGAAGGACAGTGTCGTATCCGAAGAGACGCCCGTCCCGACGGCCGCGACGTCGCCGCGCGTCTGGTACGTGGATCCGATCGACGGCACCGAAGAGCTCATTCGCGGGAGCGGAGAATGGTCGATTCTCATCGGCCTCGCACAGGCCCGCAGGGCGGTTCTCGGCGTCGTCTACCGGCCCACGACCGGAGAGCTGTACCATGCGGTTATGGCCGAGGGCGCCTTCCGGCGGTCCCCTCGGGGGTCGGCGGACGAGCCGATTCACGTGAACGAAATACGCAATCCCAAGGAAGCGGTCCTCGTGCTTTCGAGGAGTCATCCCAATCCGAAGGTCGAACGAGTCGCCCGGGCCCTCGGGATCCGCGAGAGCTTCCCCATGGGCTCTCTCGGCGTGAAGCTCGCCACCATCGCCGCCGGTGACGCGGACCTGTACCTCAACTTCTCCGGCAAGTGCCACTTCTGGGATCTGTGCGCTCCCGAGGTCGTTCTGCGCGAGGCGGCAGGCGCGGTGCGCAGCCTGAGAGGAGAGCCGATCCTCTACTCCGTCGACGGGACGGCTTACCGAAGACCCTTCGCGGCCGCCGCGAACGGACTCATCGAGCTCGTCGCCCGGGCGAGCGCGGGAATCGAGGTCGATCCAGAATGACCCTCCAGATCTTCTCCCTCGAGGCGAGCCACGAGCTCGGAAAGAGCGTGAGCGCGAAGCTCGGGGTCCCGCTCTCCCCTCACGAGGAACGGGAGTTCGAGGACGGCGAGCACAAGGCCCGTCCTCTGGTCAACGTTCGTGGAAACGACGTCTTCGTCATCGAGTCGCTGTACGGCGACTCCCGCCGCAGCGTGAACGACAAGATCGTGCGGCTCCTGTTCTTCCTCGGAGCCCTTCGCGACGCTTCCGCCGGACGGGTCACTGCCGTGGTTCCCTATCTCGCCTACGCGCGAAAGGATCGGAAGACCAAACCCCGGGACCCCGTGACCACCCGCCACCTCGCCGCGCTCTTCGAGGCGGTTGGAATCGATCGCATCGTGGTCATGGACGTGCACAACCTCGCCGCCTACCAGAACGCCTTTCGCTGCGCGAGCGATCATCTGGAGGCCAGACCCCTCTTCGTTCGCTATTTCGCATCTCGCGTCGAAACCGGCAAAGAGGAGCTCGTCGTGCTCTCGCCCGACGCCGGCGGCGTGAAGCGCGCCGAGAGCTTCCGGCAGCACCTGGAGCGCGCTCTCGGAACCGGCATCCGGAACGCCTTCATGGAGAAGCAGCGAAGCGGCGGAGTGGTGAGCGGAGAAACACTGGTCGGACCGGTCGAGGGCCGGACCGTCATCGTAATCGACGATCTGATCAGCACGGGAACGACTCTGCTCCGGGCTGCGCAGGCCTGTCGCAAGCTCGGCGCGCGGAAGGTTCTCGCCGCGGCGACGCACGGCCTGTTCGTCGGAGACGCGAACCGCGTCCTCGCCGAGCCGGCAGTGGACGAGATCCTCGTCACCAACACCGTTCCCACGTTCCGACTCGACCCCAGGCTCCTCGAGGAAAAAGTCCGGATGTTCGACGCCGCGGAGCTCTTCGCCCAGGCCATCGCGAGGATTCACGGTGGCGGTTCGCTGGTAGAGCTTCTCGAGGGATGAGCCGGAAAAATGGGCTCAGCGATCGGAAGCCACCAGCTCGCGGAATCCAAACACGATGTAGGCGACGGCGGGAACGGCCTTACCGTTCCGACGAGACGGCCGGAACCGCCACTCTTTCGACGCCTCCAACGCAGCGTTGCTCAGGTCCTCCGTCTCCGCCGGCCGGATCACCTTGCTCGACGTGACCTCGCCTTTCACACCGATTTCCACTTCGATCGCGACCGTCTGGCTCAGGTGGAAATAGGCCTTCGGAGGGTAGAGCGGGGCCACCATCGAAGTCGGGAACGGAGTCTCGGCCGAGGCCACAGCCACGTCCTCGGGTACTTCGCCGCGCGCCGGAGCGCTGTAGAGGGTCGGGGGCCGGAAGAACCCGGCGACGAGGACCTTGGAGTCGACGGCGACGGGAGCATCAGCGTCTTCCTGGACTTCTCTCGCGGGCTCGAACCGCCACCCGGAGGCGGCCTGCCGGAGAAGATCGCCGAATGGAGGGGTCGTTCTCAAGACGGTGACCGTGCCGACGTCGCCGGAAGCGGAGACGTCGAGCTCGAGCAGCACCTCTCCTCCTCCTAGGGTCATCGGTGGCTGAATGAACAAATCTCCACTCTCGAAGCGGGCCGGTTCAAAAGGCTTCGCGACGAGAACCCAAGTCAGCGCCAGTAGATGAATGCCTTTTCTCATGGTCGTTCCCTCACTTCCAGGAGCGCACTACTACTCGTATTCAAAGAGCGTGCCAGGCGGTGCTAAACTGAGCTCCTTTTTCCCGTGATCCACGAGCTCCTGAGGCCAGAACGGGTTCTGCTGGACGCTCGCGGACCCTTCTCTCGAGTTCTCGAGGAGCTTCTCCGGCGCTCGTCGTTCTCCGCCCGGCGGACGGAAGTCGAGGCGGTTCTCGAGAGCGAGAGCCACCGGAACTACCTGTTCGTAGATTCGGGTATCGCCATCCCCCACGCGCAGATCGAGGGGCTGACGGCTCCGGAGCTTCTCATCGCCATCTGCCCGCGGGGAGTCGATATCGACGGGCGGCGTGCCGATATCGTGGTCCTCCTCGGATCCCCTGCGGACCAGACCGAGGCGCACCTCCAGATCCTGCAGCGGCTGGCGTCGGTTCTCCCGGCCGCAGCCTTCGACCTTTCGAAGCTCAAGCGGGAAGAGGACCTTGTGCGACGACTCGCCCTCCAGGAGATGCTTCCTGGACGAGCGAGCTTCATCAACATCACCCAGGATCAGGTGGCCTTCGAGCTCGCCACCGATCTCGGGAACGGTCTCACCGGCGAGGAGGCGAAAAGGCGACTCCGGCTTCACGGCCCGAACCTCCTCAAGCGGGCGCGCCGGACGCCGTGGTACGGAAAGCTCCTCCGGAACCTCTTCAGCTTCTTCGCGGTGCTTCTCTGGATCGCGGCGGTCTTCTGCTTCCTGCCCGCGGTCGACATGCCCCAGCTCGGCGCCGCGATCTTCATCGTCATCGTGGTCAACGGACTGTTCGCGTTCCTGCAGGAGTACCGGACCGATCGAGCGGTGGAAGCGCTCCAGAAGCTCCTGTCGCTCAAGAGCCGGGTGGTTCGCGACGGCGTCCTCCTCGATATCGACGCGGCGACGCTGGTGCCGGGCGACGTCATCGTCCTCTCGCAGGGCGATATCGTGCCCGCGGATGCCAGGCTCACCGAGGCCTTCGACGTCGAGGTGGACAACTCCACGCTCACCGGGGAGTCGACCTCGGCCAGGCGATACAAATCGGACGCCCCCGTCCTCCTCGAGGGGTCGTTTCTCTGGATCGAGCTCCCCAACATCGTCTTCGCGGGAACCGCCATCCTGAGAGGCGAGGCGCGGGCGGTGGTCTTCGGCACGAGCATGCGGACTCAGGTGGGCGAGATCGCGAGGCTGACGCAGGCGATTCCGACCGAACTGAGCCCGCTGCAGACGGAGCTTCGAAGCACCGTCGTCACCATCGGGCTTCTCGCCGCGACCCTGGGGATCCTGTTCCTCTTTCTCGGCTGGCTCGGCACGGGCCTTTCGTTCGCGCAGGCTTTCGTCTTCTGCATCGGGCTCTTCGTGGCCAACGTTCCCGAGGGGCTGCTCCCCACCGTGACGCTTTCGCTCGCCATGGCCACGACGCGAATGGCGAAGAAGAACGCGCTGGTGAAGAGTCTCCCCTCCGTCGAGACTCTCGGGTCGACGACCGTCATCTGCAGCGACAAGACCGGCACTCTCACGGAGAACCGGATGACGGCGACCGAGGTCTACGTCGACGGAAAAATGGTCGAGGTGTCTGGCACGGGATATCGTCCAGAGGGGAGCCTCGTCCACGAGGGTCGCGAGCTTTCCCCGGCAGACGTCTCCGGTTGGGCGGCGCTCTCGCGACTCCTGGAGTGCGCTTCCGTATGCAACAACGCGCAGATCGAGAAGGTGGGCGCCGACTACCGGGCCGTCGGAGACGCGACCGAAGCCGCGCTTCGCGCCCTCACGGAGAAGGCGCGAGTCCGCCCCGCCCACCGGCGGCTGGGGGTCAACCCCTTCGACTCCGTGCGCAAGCGGATGAGTGTCCTCGCCGAGGTCGAGGGGCGACCGGGTCGCTTCCTCTTCGCCAAGGGCGCTCCTCTCGAGATCCTCGAACGGAGCCGCCTCCTTCTCTATCGAGGGTCCGCGGTCCCGCTCGACGAGTCTCATCGAGCGAGGCTCAAGGGCGAGGTGGACGCTCTCGCGGGAAGAGGCCTTCGGATTCTGGGTCTCGCCTATCGTGAGGTCGGCGCGGCGGAGACCGCATCGGAGAACGGGGAGACGGATCTCGTGTTCCTCGGCGTCACCGCCATGTCCGACCCCGTGCGCCCCGCCGTCAAGGAAGCCATCCAGTCCTGTCATCGCGCCGGAATCCGCGTTCTGATGATTACCGGCGACTATCCGATCACCGCAGCCACGATAGCGCGTCAGATCGGAATCGGAGACTCTGGCTCGCGGGTGGTCACCGGCGCCGAGATCTCCGGGATCGACGACGCATCATTGGAGAAGATCCTGTCCGAAGGCGAGCCCCTCTTCGCTCGGGTCTCCCCCGACCACAAGCTCCGGATCGTGTCGGTCCTCAAATCCATGGGCGAGGTGGTCGCGGTAACCGGAGACGGGGTGAACGATGCTCCCGCCCTGAAGAAGGCGGATATCGGGATCGCCATGGGGATTCGCGGAAACGAGGTAGCCAAGGAAGCCGCGGACATGATTCTCACCGACGACAACTTCGGCACCATCGTGGCCGCCATCGAGGAGGGCCGGGCGGTCTTCGACAACATCAAGAAGTTCATGGCCTACATCTTCAGCAGCAATCCGCAGGAGATGTACCCCTATATCGTCTGGATGCTGGTCCCGGGGGCGCCTCTGGCGATGACGGTGATGGGGGTTCTCGCGGTGGACGTGGGAACGGATCTGGTGCCCGCGATGGGACTGGGGGCGGAGCCGCCCGAACGGGGGATCATGGAGCGGCCTCCGCGGCGGCGCAACGAGAAGCTCTTGAGCCTCGGCCTCGTGCTTCGCTCCTACTTCGTCCAGGGGAGCATCCTGGCCCTGAGTTGTTACGCCACGTATTTTTACATGGGGTGGTGGCTCGGAGCGCTCGAAGAAGGCCTCTCGGTGACCTCCATGCCCGCGTCGCCACCGGGGCTCGAGATGAGCGGCGCCTCGAGGGAGTATCTCCAGACGCTCTCGGCCTACTTCTTCGCCACGGTGGCGGTCCAGATCGCAAACGTTCTCTGCAGGCGCTCCTGGAAGACTTCTCTGTTCTCGCGGGATTTCCTGCATTCGGACCGGCGGCGCGAGATTCTGTCGCGCGTCGAAGGATGGTCGCCCAGAATCGCGGACTTACTGGGGAGGCACCCCCTGTGGCTGAACTTTCTCTCGAACCCGCTCATCCTCGCGGGAATCGCCTTCGAGCTTTCGTTCTGCTACCTCCTCTTCTACACGCCGCTATCCCACCTCTATTTCTTCGCTCCTTTGCCGTGGCACGTCTACCTGTTCGCTTTCCACGGGGCAGTCGTTCTGCTGGTGTTCGAAGAGACCAAGAAGTACTTCCGCCGCCGCGGCCGTTCGCTGAGCTTCCTCGGGTGACCGGCGCGAAATCCCCCAGTCGTGGGGCGAGTGCCCCGAGCTCCTCGACCGCCGTCGCCTTTTGCTGGTTCGAAGTCCAGCCCTTCGCTGGCACCGATGTTGCTAAAGGAATGAAGCAGGTGGGTTATGGACGAATCAAAAAAGGACTTGTTCACCGAGCGGGCGGCAAACGCTCTGGAGGGCATCGAGATGCTCATCGCCATGTGGATCGAGAAATCGGTCCCGGCGGGAGAGCTGTGGGTCGGCGAGGGCCCCGACCGGGATCTGTCGAGGAGACCGTGGCGGACGTCGGATTTCGGGCCTTCGAGAACCACCGGACAGGGGGTCGCGCCGGATCGGATCCGCCACATCGAGGACCGGCTGGACCGTCTGGCGAGCGAACTCGCGACGCTGGAAGCTCGGGTCCATGAAGAACTGTCGGAGTGATTCAGGAAGACTCGTGCAAGTTGCGCTCGGCGGCTTCGACGTAGTCTTTCGTTCTGGAGATCCACTTGTCGGGGTTCTTCACTTCCCGATCCTTCAAGTGCCAGATGCTGATTTTTGCCCGGAGGAAAGCCCGGAACGTCTTGTAGAACGAGACCAGGGGTCGAGGGGGACGGTCGGAGGTCCGCTCGCCGTAGGTCTCGAACAGTATCTCTTCGATGAAGGGCGGACCTCCCGCGAGCTCACACTCGACCGAAAGAAAGCTCAGCTCGTCCGCCGGGTCGAGGAGCCGGAGAGCCGGGTCGAACTCGAGGCAGTCGATGAAAACCGGCTGAGGAAGAAGGCACACGTGCTCCGGGCGCAGATCGCCGTGGGCCTCTACGATCCTCCCTTCACGCACCCGAGCGTTCAGCAGATCGACCCGAAGCCGGACGAAGCTCTGGAGCTCGGTCGATATCGCGTCGATTCGATCCCTGGCGATCGGAGAGAGTCCTTCGATCTCGTGCCGGATAGCCTCGAACTCGGCTTCCTTGCGCATGAGG
>DAISKN010000040.1:0-18078 GCA_036820975.1 Acidobacteriota bacterium
CCTCACCCGGGCGGTGACCCTCGCCCACGGCGACGTGCTCCTGGCCGAGCACCTGCCGCTCCTCCGCTCCGACGGGTTCGGAGCGGGCCTGGTCACCGACGAGCTGACCTCGCTCAAGGAAATGGAGCGACGCTACATCTCCCACGTCCTCAAGCAGACCCGCTGGAACAAGTCCCGCGCGAGCGACGTCCTCGGAATCACCCGCCCGACTCTCGACAAGAAGATCAAGGACTACGGTCTAGTCGACCCCAGGAAAAGCCGGGACGACCAGGAAACGGACGAGGAAGAAGAGCAGGCGGTTCCAGGGATCGGCTGAGGCTCAATCCTTCCTTCGGGCTTCGCCCTCGGGGGCCCGCTTTCGCACGAGAAGAACGCCGTCGCGGACGGTCAAGAGCACGTGATCCACGCCCGGGTCCCGGCGCGCCCTTTCGTTGAGCGCGTGGATCGCTTTCGTCTCCTCGTCCCGGGGATCGACGACTTTCCCGCTCCAGAGCACGTTGTCGACCGCGAGGACGCCTCCCGGGCGAAGGAGCTCCAGGATCCGCTCGTAGTAGCGGGGATAGTTCTCCTTGTCGGCATCGAGGAATGCGAAGTCGAAGGATCCGGAGAGAGAAGCGAGGCTGTCGAGGGCCGGACCCGTGAGGAGGCGAATCCTGGGACCATGCTCGCTCTCGGCGAAGTAGCGACGGGCGACGGCTTCCGCCGCCGGGTCCCTCTCGAGGGTGACGAGCTCTCCGTCCGCAGGCAGGGCCGAAGCCATCATCAAGGCGCTGTAGCCGGTGAACGTACCGACCTCGAGGACCCGCCTCGCGGCGATCATCTTCACCAGGAGGCGGAGGAGCTGTCCTTCGGTTCGTCCCGAGAGCATCTGGGGAGACTTCATCGTGGCGAGCGTCTCCCGCTCCAGACGCTTCAGGAGATCCGGGACCTCGCTCGAATGCTCCTCCGCGTACCGCTCGAGGCTGGGGTCGACGATGGGTTCCATGGAAAACAAAAACGGCGTGGAATCGAGAGCCGACGCCACGCCGCGGAAAAATTACTGGATGTAGTCGTGGAGAGCCCTGCGGTTCCCCGCGGCCCGCAGCCTTCGGAGCGCCTCGACCTCGAGCTGCCGAACCCGCTCGCGCGTGAGGTTCAGCACCTTTCCGATCTCCTCGAGATTGTACTCGGTATTGAAGCCGATTCCGAAACGCATCCGAACGATGAGCTGCTGGCGCGGAGGAAGCAGCTCGAGCGCCGCCCGAACCTTCTCCCGCATGTCGCGGTCGAGAACCACCTGCCAGGGCGTCTGAGACCGTTCGTCGGACTGCAGCTCCCAGCGGGGGCTGCCGTCCTCGACCGCGAGCGCGTCCAGCGACTCGAGGTGGGGGATCGACTTCATCGCCGTCTCCACCTGATGCTCGGCGGCTCCCACGGCCTTCGCGATCTCTTTCATCGAAGGCTCTTTCCCCTCACGCTCCTGCAGCTTGTTCTTCGCCCGGGTGGCGACCCGTACCATCTCCAGCTTGTTGATCGGGACCTTGATGGTCCTGGACTTCTGCGACAGAGCCCGGGTGATCGCCTGGCGGATCCACCACGTGGCGTAAGTCGAGAACTTCAGGTTTCTACGGGGGTCGAAGCGCTCCACGGCCTGCATGAGGCCGATGTTGCCCTCCTGGACCAGGTCGCTGAGCTCCATGCCCATGTTCTTGTAGCGCTTGGCAATGGAGACCACGAGCCTCAGGTTCGACTCGATCATCTTCGCGCGGGTCTCGTCGAACTCCTTCCGCGCCGACTTCCGGGTCGTGCCCACCTTCTTCTCTTTGAGCACCGCCTCCGAGCGCCGCATGGCGCGGGAGACCTTCTGCTCCTGCTCGCGGTTGAGCAGCGGATAACGGTGGGTTTCCTTCAGGTACTGGCCGAGAACGTCCAGCTCGGTGGTGGCATCTTCGACCTCGGGCTCGGGCCGAGGCGGCTCAGGGACCACGAGCTCGAGCTCGTCTTCGGAGATGTCAGGCAACGTTGCTCTCATTGTTGGTGTCCTTTCCCTCTTCCCTTTACCGGATTCCTGTGTTCACATTCCGTGCCAGAGGGGACATTGCAAATAAGCCATTGCAAACAAAGACTTAATACAAAGAGGCATTTCGTGAACGAAGGTCGAAGAGCATGAAATCTTTACAGTCATGTCCTCTTTTTGCCCCTTTCCTTAAGCTTGATAATTATAATCATATTAGTCTTAATTTGTAAAGACCCTTAGCTAGTACGATTCAATCGAGGTGCAGGTTCCGTGAATGCATCCGGAATGGCGGATTTGACACAGGCATCCACGCCGTTACACACTGAGCCCCCGATGGCTAACGAGGAGCGCGAAAGCACGCTCAAAGAGGAGCTCGTCGCCGGTATTCGCGCAGCACGGGAGGAGGCGCGGCTCGATCCGGACGAGCCTTCGAGGCCCGCGCCCTACCCTTTCGGGGTGGCAAGCGGGAAACCTCTTCCACGCCTCGAGACCCGCGAAACGGAAAGCGACCTCGCTTCCCCCGACCGAGAAGAGCTGAACGCTCTCTGGAACGTCTCCGACGCCGGAACCGAGCAGCCGGCGGGAACGCTCGCGCGCCTGCTCCATCCGCTCCGATCACCGCTCGCCCGGCTCGTCCGTTTCGCGCTCGGACCGGTCGTGGAACGCCAGGTTCGGATGAACTCCGCGCAGGTTCGATTCGACAACGAGCTGGTTCGGTACGTCGACGAGCGCTTCGATCGCTTGAGCCACCACTACGATCGCGTTCTCGGCCTTCACGGACGGCGCATGGAGGAGATCGACGAGAGGCACCTGATCCTGCAGCAGGAGCTCGTCCGCCACGTTCACGATCTCGTCGCGCGAATCGAGCTCGTCTTCGAAGCCGCCGAACAGAACCACCTCTACCTCGAGGGAACGCTGCGGGAGACGCGCGAGGAGCTTTCGAGGATCGCCGAGCGGCTGGCCTCCCTCGACGGGGGAACGAAGTAGCCCCTTCATGCCCCGTCGCAGCATCTGCGTCTGCTCGGTGCAGGCCCCGTTCGTCGTCGGCGGCGCCGAGATCCTGACGACGGAGCTCGCCTCCGCTCTCAAAGCCCGCGGATTCCTCGTGGACGTGGTGAACATCCCCTTCAAGTGGTACCCGGTCCAGGACATCGTGAAGCAGGCTTTGATCTGGCGGTTGGCCGAGCTCACCGAATCGAACGGCGTTCCCATCGACATGGTGATCCCGACGAAGTTTCCCTCGTATCTCGTGAAGCATCCGCTGAAGGTGACCTGGCTCTTCCACCAGCATCGCGAGGTCTACGACCTCTACGGCACTCCCTACTGCAGCTTCACCGACGATCCCGAAGAGCAGGAGATCCGCCAGACAATCCTGCGGATGGACGCGAAGACCCTTCGAGAGTCCCGCCGCATCTTCACCATCTCGAAGAACGTCTCGGCGCGGCTCTCCCGCTTCAACGGAATCGCGTCGGAGACCTTGTATCCGCCGCCTCATTTCGCGGGCCGATACCGGGAAGGCGCCTTCGAAGGCTACGCGCTCTACGCCGGGCGGCTCGAGACCCTCAAGAGGTGCGACCTGCTGGTCGAGGCGTTCCGCTACGTCGACCCAGGTGCGCGCCTAGTCGTCGCCGGCCGCGGCCCTCAGCTCGAGAACTTGCAGCGGCAGGCGGAGCGCCTGGGCCTCGGAGACAGGATCCGGTTCGCCGGTTTCGTTCCCGAAGACGAGCTCCTCTCTCTGTACTCCGGGGCTTTCGCGGTGCTCTACGCTCCCGTCGACGAAGACTACGGGTACGTCACCGTCGAGGCGTTCCTCTCGGGAAAGCCCGTGGTCACGTGCAAGGACTCCGGGGGGACGCTGGAGTTCGTCGAGGACGGTGTCTCCGGCTACGTGGTCGATCCCGAGCCCCAGGCTCTGGCGGAGGCGGTGAATCGCCTCTTCGCGGATCGAAGCCTTGCCCGGGAGATGGGCGCCGCCGGCCGCCCCCGGGTCACGGGGATCGGCTGGGACGCGGTCGTCGACGCGCTCACCGAGCCGCTCCGGTGAAGATCTCCTACTGGAGCCCGCTATCTCCATCGGGCACGGGAGTCGCGGACTACAGCGAGGAGCTCCTTCCGTACCTCGCCAAGGAAGACATCGACGTTCACCTGTTCGTCTCCGATCGCGAGCCTTCGAATCCCGCGATCCGGGAAGCTTTCCCCTGGCACTGGGCCCGCGACTACGAGGAGGTAGCTGCGCTGGAGAAGTTCGAGCTGGACCTCTACCAGATCGGGAACAGCTCCTACCATCGCTACGCGCTGAACGCGGCGCTCCGGCATCCCGGGGTGGTGGTCCTGCACGACCTGGTGCTGCAGCATCTCTTCCTCGGGCTCTCGGTGGAGCGCGGTAACACCGCCCTCTACGTCTCCGAGATGAAGCGGGCTTACGGGGAGCGCGGTGCTTCGATCGGGCGACAGATCGCCGCCGCCCTCGGAAGCGAGCTCCTCACGTCCAAGTTCCCTCTCTGCGAGCGTCTCGTCGAGAGGAGCTACGGGGTCCTGGTCCTCACGCGGTTCATGCAGCAGTGGCTCGAGCGCAGGTTCGGAGCCGTTCCCGTGGGCAAGTTCATCGGAAGGGCGCCCCATCACTACTCGCCGCCGCCACCGCTTCCGGTCTCGACGCCCCTCGAGGCGCGCCGGATTCTCGGACTTCCCGAGAAGGACTTTCTCGTCGCCTCGTTCGGGCTCGTCACCCGCGCGAAGCGCGTCGACCGGGCGCTCCTGGGCTTTCGGCGTTTGCTGCACGACTGGCCCGACGCGCGCTTCCTCATCGTGGGCGAGGTCCAGAAGTCGTACCCTCTGGAGGAGCTCGATGCGGCTCGGGATCTAAGGGAGCGACTGGTCGTCACCGGCCGGGCGCCGATGGATCGCTTCTACCTCTATATGCTCGCCTGCGACGTCGTCGTCAACCTTCGCTTCCCGTCCACGGGAGAGCTCTCGGGAACTCTCATTCGCACGCTCGGAATGGGAAAGCCGGTCTTGGTCTCGAACACCGGCCCGTTCGCGGAGTTCCCCGAGCATACGGTCGCTCGGATCGATCTCGGCCCTCCCGAGGTGCCCGAGATCGCGCGCGTGCTTCTCTGGCTCGCGCGGAATCCGCGCCTTCGGGAAGCCATGGGCCGGTTCGCCCGCGAGCACGTGGAGGCGCAGTACAAGCTTTCGGACGAGGCTTCGGCCTACGCCGCGTTCCTGCGAAAGGTGGCGGAGGCCCGCAGGCGGGGCGAGCTCCATCCGCCCCCTCCCTACGAGCAGGCGGACCTCGCTGCCGCGATCGCGGCCAGCATCGCCGACATGCCTCTCGGGCGCGCGTTCGGCCTCGAGCACATTCGCGAAGCGCTCGTCGACGCGACCGGTCACCAGACGTAGAGTCGGATTCTCGCTCTCCCCTTCAGGCCCTCGATCCACTCCTCGACCCTGGCGTTGAACGTCCGCTCTTCGAGGATGCGGCGAATCGACTCCGACACGTCGGAGAGCTCGGGAGCCTGAGCGCCCTCGACCGCGGGGAGGAGCTCGTCGCGGTAGTAGGCGGCGATCTGCTCCTCGGTGACGAACGTCAGCGGACGAAAGCGCTGTTCCACGTACTGAGCGACCCCGATCTGCTTCCGGAGCAGAATCGAAAGCTCGTCCTCCGAGAGGCCGCTCCGCGCGAGCATGTCCCGGAACTTCCGCTCGGAGGAAAACCGCGCGCGCACGTCCTGGAGAGCGCGGTCCACGAGCTCGGGAGACACCGGCTCTCCGGTGAATCGCGCGACCTCGCGCTCCACGAGGCGGGATTCGATGAGCCGCTCGACGATGGAAACCAGGGGTTCCGAATCCCCGATGCGGGCACGCGCGATCTCGCCCGCCTGCTCCGCCTCGGAGAGGGTCACGACGTCGCGATCGATGATGGCCACTATCCGATCGACGAGCTCCCCGCGCGCGGAAGCGCCCCAGAGGAGAGCGACGAAGACGACCGGGCCGACTCTAGAACGCATGGCCGAGACTCACGTGGAATCGTCCCAGGGACTCCCGGCAGGGAGTCAGGATGTCGGGGCATTCGATGGAGCGCACCGTGCGCCGGTCGAGCTTGAACCCGTAGTCCACCCGCAGCGGCCCCAGCGGGGTGTCGTAGCGGAACCCGAACCCCATGTTGTAGCGCCAGTTGAGGAGCTCGATGACCTTGAGCCGGCGGTAGACGTTGCCGCTGTCGGAGAACACCACGCCCCGAAGGTTGCCGAGGATGGGGAAGCGAAGCTCGAGGTTCAGAAGGGCGAGCACATTGCCTCCGATGGGCTCTCCGTCGACCACGTCGCCGTTCGGAAGGACGATCTTCCGCTTGGGGCTCGCCTCGTCGAGGGCGAACCCCCGGAGGGTGGTCGCCCCGCCGGCGAAGAAGCGCTCGGCGATGGGAAGGAGCGCGTCCCGGTCCTCGCGATAGGTCTGCCCCACGCCGAGGCGAAGCCCCGCGGCGGCCACCATGTCGTGCGGCATGCGGAAGTAGAAGAACTGCTGAGCCAACCCCTTGAGGTAAGGGGCTTCGGTTCCCAGGGCCGTCGCCGACCACTCGACGTCGAGGATGCGGAACTGGCCGGTTCCCGGGTTCAGGGGATCGTCGCGGCGGTCGGTCACCGAGGCGAGCGACAGGGCCGAGATCCGGGTGTTGCGGAATCGGCGATCGATCTCATCTATGTCCACCTCGAGCTGGAAGACTTTCGTCTGGTCGAAGCGGTAACGGAAGAACAGGTTCTGATCGAGGCTCACCCTCTTCGAGAGCTGGAGGCCGACTCCGACCCGGTTGTAGTCGAAGCTGCTGCGGTCTTCCTCCTCGGCGAAGAAGCTCACGAAGGCGGGGAGCGCCAAGCCGAAGATCTCCTGCTGGCGATAGGTGGTGATGAATCGCGCGCCGCGGAAGCTCGCCCGGGTGAAGAGGCTCACCGAGCGGTTGAGCCCGAATAGGTTCCGGCGGGTGACCTCGATCTCGGCGCGGGCGAGCTGCTGCTCCTCGTAGCCGAAGCCGTACGCGAACGTGGTGCGCGGGCCCTCGGAGACTGTGATGAGCACGTCGCTTCGAAGCGTCTCCGGGTCCGGAGGGAGGGGCTCGATGTCGACGCTCCGGAAGAGTCCGGAGCCCACGAGGCTCTGCCGCGTTTCCGCGATCGCGGAAGGAGACAGCGGCTCACCGGGCTCGATGGTGATCAGCCGGCGCACCGCGGATTCCCTGGTCACCCGGAGTCCCGCCAGGATCACCCGGTCGACGCGCGTACGCTCTCCCTCGCGGACCGCGAGAGTGACGAGGGCGCTCTCTCCCCGCTCGTCGAGGTCGCCTCTCGCCTCCACCTCGGCCGCGCGGAAACCCTGGTTGCGGTATAGCGTGAGCACGCGCTCGCGAGCGGCGACGAGCGCGGAGAGAGCGTACGGGTCCGAGGGCAGGAGACGCGCCGCCTCGAGGACGGCGTCCGGCTCGAGGGCCGACGCCCCCTGGAGCTCCACCCGATCCACGACGGCTCTTGGCCCCTCCTCCACCCGGAGAACGAGGGTCACGAGCCCCACGGTCCCGGAATCGATCCGCTCCACGCCATCGACCCGGGCCCGGTGAAAACCCTGGCTCTCGAGATAGGTGCGCACCTCCTTGAGATCGGCTTCCCAGGTCTTCTGGCGAAATGGAGCGGAGCGCACTCGCCGTCGGGAGGCAGTGACGAGAAGGCTTCTCACTTCTTCTTCCGAAGCCGCTCGAAGACCTTCGATCTCGATCGCGGCGACCTCGAACTTCGGGCCGGGCGCGACCCGGAAATGGAGGACCAGCTGGTCTTCCTCGCCGATGGTTTCGCGCTCGACCGAAACCGCCACGTCGCGGTGGCCTTTGTCCTTGAGATCCTCCTCGAGGTTGACTCGGGACTCCTCGACCAGGTCCTCGGTGAAGCGCGCCTCGCTGAATAGGGGCACGAGCTTTCGGAGGTCTTTCTCGCTGAAATCCCATCCCTCGACCTCGATTCGAATCCGCGGGCCCATGGTGGGAGTGATCCGCACGTCGACTCGTTGGTTCTCGGCGGGGGTCTCCGCCACCGAGACCCGGGCATCGTAGTAGCCCAGGTCCTTCCACTGCGCCGCGAGCGACTCGATCTTCCGGTCGAGCTCGCGGCGGGAATAGGGATCGCCTTCAACGAAGGCGAGCTCGCGGCGAACGTGGGCTTCGATATGGGAGGGAACGCCCTCGATGGCGAGGGCTCCTATCCGGGCTCGGGCTCCGGACTCGATGTGGAATACCACCGTCGCCGTCGGAGATCGAAAGGAAGCCTCGGGCTCGACTTTCGCCCAGAGATACCCCTCGGAGCGCAGGAGCACCGAGAGCCTCTCCGCCGCCGCCGCGAGCTCGTCGACTTCGAGCGGATCGCCGGCTTCCAGCTCGCTTTCCTCGAGAAGACGATCGCGCAGGCTCTCCAGTTCCGATTCCGCCTCGAGCCCTTCGAGCTCGACTCCCGCGACCTCCATCCGCGGAAACAGCCGGAAGAGAACGGAGACCTCGGTTCCGTCGCCCGCGGGAGCCGCCTCGACCTTGATGTCGCTGAAGACGCCGAGGGAGAAGAGCTGCTGAATCGAGCGGCGCACCGCCTCCGGACGGTACGGCGTCCCGGGAGAGAGCTCGATGAGCTCGCGGCTCGCCTCGGGCGCCGGTCCTCCCGGATGCTCCAGGCGTACTTCCCGGATGATACGTCCGCGATAGCTCTCGGTGGCGCCGGGCGCGACTTCCTGGCCGAGGGCGAGCCCGACCGCCAGCAGAAGCGCCGTCATGCTCAGAAACTCTTTCGAAACTTGACGTCGACTCCGATGTCCCCTTCCTCGTCGCGCGAAAGAATCCAGGACATCGGACCCTCGGGGGTGTACTCGATCAGGATGATCGCTTCTGTGGTCGAGTTCAGGTTGGTCGAATAGTTGATGGCGAGCTCTCGGGTGATCTGTTTCCCCAGGCTGACCCGGGCGGTGGGGTTCGCGAACTGTCCCACGAGGAACGGGTTGACGCTGAATCGGTCGAGGCCGAAGAGACGCTCGGCGCGCTTTCCCACCTCCTGGGAGAGCCTTTCGGTCAGGAGCGACGCGACGCCGACTCCGGCGAGCTCCTCCGTCTCGTTGCCGACGAGGGTATCGAGAATCTCGCGGTCGCTCGCCCCGGCGAGAAGGCGGAGGATGTCGACGGTGCGCAGCGGGGGATCGGAGCTGAGCTCGGGGTAGAAGCGATCGGGAGTTCCCGTGAGTCGAAGCTCGACCCGGTAGCTGCGCACCCGGGTCTCCGCCGTCAGATCGACGAACGGCTCGAGCTCATCCGGGTTCACGAAATCGACCTTCCCCGAGGTGATCTCGTACCGCTGGCCGAGGAAGTAAATCTCCCCGCGGCTCGCTTCCGAGCGACCGAGGAGCACGGGCTCGCCCAGAGTTCCCCGGAGCTCGAGCTCGGCGCTGGCGTCGATTATCGCGAGCGTGTTGCGGACTTTGAGGGTTCCGGGAGCGCGAATCCGGACGTCGAGCCGCAGCGGCTTCAGGAGCTCGTTCTCCGCGAGATCGGAGAAGAGCGGCTCTCCCTCGCGATCGGAGAGGATTCCCGAGACCAGATCGTACTCGCGGGTCCAGAGAGCATCGGTGAGAACCAGATTTCCGCTGACCATCCTCTCGGTCGGGCTTCCGACGAGAGAGAGCTCGCCGTCGAGCGTCGCTACCATACCTTCGGGGTATCGAAGCCTCACTCCCGAGCCCCGGACGGTGAGGTCCAACGAGCCGGGGCGAAGTCCCTCGAGCGCGATGGTCCCGGTGATGACGACCGGCCCCGAGCCGAACACGGCATTGAGCTCGGGAATGCGGAGGGTTCGATTGTCGAACACGACGCGACCGCGGAGGCCCCCGAGCGCCTGACGAAAGCCCTCGAGCCGAATCGAGCCGCCGTCGAAGTCGGCGTGTCCGAGGATCGACGGCCGATCGAGCGTCCCGGTGATGCGGGCGGAGAGGGTCGTCTCCCCGGTCGTCGCGACTTCGGGATAGAAGCTCTGAAGGAGTCCCAGGCTCGCGACTCCCTCGGCCTCGACGTCGAGCGATGAATCCGAGAGGTCGAGGCTTCCTCCGAGAAAGAGGCGGCTTTCTTCTTCGAGGAGCGCTGTCCGGGAAAGCTCGAGCCGGCCATCCTGAAGATACATCCTCGCCGGAGTAACGGAGGCCACCTTGAAGGTCGGGCCCTCGAGCACGAGACTCGAGACCTCGGCCTCGACCTCCGCGGATCTCAGCGGATCGTCGGACGCCATCGGAACCCGGAAATCCGCCTCTCCGTTCGACGTGACGGTCAGACGCGACGAGGGAGAAGGGCTTGGGGGGGACAGACCCAGCCATGGAGCGACGTCGAGCCCTCTCCACTCGAGGCGCCCGCGCGCAAGATAGTCGCCCCCGAGAAGGACGGAGGATTCGAGTGCGACCTCCACCACCGCGCGCTCGAGATTGACGCTCAGCTCCAAGTCTTTTCCCAGGACGCGGCCGGAGACGACCGCTTCACCGAGATCGACGCCGCGGAGCGTGATGGCCTCGCCGCGTCCGGTCAGGCGAGCCTCCGGCTCGTCGAGCGTTCCCGAGAGCTCGAGCTTGCCGTCGAGGAAGCCTCGGAGCCCGGCCCAGGGAGGAGCCATTCCATCGAGGGCGAGCCGTTCGGCCTTGAAGACACCCGAGAGGCGACGGCTTTCGATGTCGAGCTCGAGATGACCGTCGGCGACCGCCCCCCCGCGTGCGATGGAAAAGGGATCGAGGCGAACCCGCCCTCCCTCGAGACCGACGCGGGCCTTCGCGCTCGAGATATCGAGGCCGTGCACCCGTCCCCCGGCGAGCTCGAGATCGGCTCCGCCTTCGAGGCGGTCCAGGCGGCGCGAAGCCTCAAGCCTGCCGGACAGGGGTCCTTCGATGGCGAAGGGAGAGCCCAGGATCGACGACAGATCGGTGACCGGCCACCGCGACAATTCCAAATCCAAATCGAAGTCCCGTTCGCGAACCGGCCCGAGCATCGAGAAATACCCGCGACCCGAGAGCTTTCCTCCCTCGAGTCGGGCAACGAGATCCTGGAACGTCACCGCGTCTCGAGAGACGATGGCTCTCGTTCGCACCTCGCCGAGCTCCACGGTCTCGAACTCCAAATCTTCGGCGAGGAGCTCCCCCTCGAAAACCAGGCGGGGCACGCGCTCCCGGATCCGGCCGACGGCTCTCCCCCTGCCATGAAGCTTCCAGGTGCCCGGGGGAAGGTCGTCCTCGCGCGAGAGAACCCTCTGGACCTCACGCTGAAAAGCCTCGGCGGCGGCGAGGTCGGACGAGCCGAAATCGATCGAAAGGCTCGCCGGGCCCTCGCGCGGATAAGTCCCCGAGAGCGTGCCCGCAAGGAAGGGCGTCTCGAGCTGGAGATCCTGGATCTCGAGCTTCCGGCCTCCGACTCCAGCCTTTGCTCGAAACGAGAGAGGGGTCGCGGACCCGGCCGATCCGCTGTCCGCGGGCGCGACTCCCTGAAGCTCGAAGGTGCCCTCCACCTCCTCGGGCTCGTCGGCGTCGAAGGAGAAACTGCCTTGCCCCGACAGCCGCGAGGACAGCGGGCTCGGAGCTCCGGAAACGCCGGTGAAAATCGCTCCGAGAGAGGCGCCCTCGAGGTCGACCACGAGCGAGGCGCGATGCTCGGCCACCGGAAGCGGCTGGTGAAGCTGGAGCCGCGCGTTGCCGGCAGCGAAGGTTCCGCGCGCGTAGCCTATCGACAGAATCGAGCGGTCCCAGAACACTTCACCGCTCCACTGCGTCAGGGGAACTCCGACAACGCGTCCCTCGGGAAGCACCAGCGTACCCTCGAGCGCTTTCGATTCCGGGTCGATCGTGAGCATCCCCCGGAACGAGGCCGCCCCCTCGAGGACATCCGAGGCGCCTTCGAGGCCGAATACCATCTGGGCCAGGCGCCCCGAGTCGCCGTCGGCGGTGACGTCGAACCGAGCGCGCACTCCTCCTGCGAAGCCAATCTTGCCCGTTGCTTGAAGGCGGCCGAAATCCGCGGACGCGGTGCCCTCTCGCAGAAAGAGCTCGTTCGGAACGAGCTCGAAATCGGCGGCGACGGTGGCTTCCAGCGCCGGACGGTCCTTGATCTTCAAGAGTCCGTTTTCATAGGTAAATCGGCCCTCATATCGCCCGCTCCGAAGCCGCGTCAGTTCGACCGACATATCGTTCGCCTGGAGCGTCCAGGGCACCCGCTGGTTCTCGATCCGCAGGGTGGCCCTCGATACCGAGACCTCGTCGGCAGCCAGTGTAATCCCAGCGAGGCGTGAGGCTTCCCCGTGACCGGTCGGGAGGGCGATCCCGGTTTCCCTATCCTCCACGAGGGAGATCGAAAGCCCCTCCACCACCAGCTCGCTCCAGCGGAGTTCCATGCTCAGCAGGCTCGCAAGGCGGAGCCGGCCGAGGATTCTCTCCAGCTCGAGCACCGGCTCGTCACGGCCCGGCGATCGAACGGAGATGTTCCGAAGCTCGAAGCCATATCTTGGTAAATTTAGATAAACACTGCCCACCGAGGCCGGAGCTCCTGATAGCTCGGTAAGCTCTGTCTCGATGGCGCGGCGAAGCCTCTCAGGATAGTCTCCAAGGAGTAGATATCCCGCGGCGACAAGAAGAAACACGGCGAGGAGCGAAGCGAAGATCCCAATCGCCCAACCCACCAGGCGAAGGGTACGACTGCGAAAGGAGCCAGACACGGTAGATATACCTATTTAACGGGCGGGGCGAGGACGTAGAGGCGCTCACGGGCCTCGATAGCCTGCCCGGCCTCGACCGCTACCTCGGCGACGATGCCGTCCTGGGGGCTTCGGAGCTCGTTCTGCATCTTCATGGCTTCGAAGAGCAGAACGGGCTGGCCCGCGGTCACGGACGTCCCGGGAGAGACGAGGACCTTGACCACTTTTCCCGGCATCGGCGATTTCACCTCGATCCGACCCGATGCCGGACCTCGGCGAGCGAGGCTCGCTGCCGGGGGGCGAGCCTCGAACCGGACGCGCTCGGTTCCGATGACGACTTCGATCCCGGTTTCCTCTCGCTCGACGAGGGCCTCGAACGAACGACCGTCCTCGGTGACGATCGAGAGGATGCGTGCTTCGGGACCCCGAACGACGGTCGCCCCCTCTCCCGGTTCGGTCTCGACCCGATAGCCATCCAGGACCCGCTCGATCCGGAACGGATACGTCTTGCCGTCCGGCCCATGGAGCTTCTTTTCGCGCCTCATGAACGTCCCCTCAGGAGCTCGCGGACGCCGGCGAGCTTCCAGGGCGAGGCCGTAGGGTTCGCGGCCTCCCCGTTCGACTCCGAACGGGGCTCGCGCTCTTCGAAGGCCGCAGCGGCGGCGGCGAGAGCCACGGAGCCGAGAACGGGGAGCTCCTTTGGCCTCGAGACCATCTCGTCCATCCAGTGCCGGTCGACGAAACCCACGTCCATCTCGCCGGACACGAATCGCTCGTCCGAGAGCATGCGCTCGAAGAACGGAAGCGTCGTCGAGATCCCCTGGACCCGGTACTCGCGAATCGCTCGCCTCGCCCGGGAAACGCATTGAGCTCGGTTCTCGCCACTAACGATCAGTTTAGCAATCAGAGGGTCATAGTGGGGCGTCACCCGCTGCCCCTGAAATACGCCCGCGTCGTGGCGGACTCCGGGGCCTTCCGGAGGCCGATAGACCGTGAGCGTCCCCGCGGTGGGCATGAAGTTCTGGAACGGATCCTCCGCTATGACCCGGAACTCCATGGCCCAGCCCCGCCGCGAAAGCTCCGCCTGAGAGAAGGGGAGCGGCTCTCCCGCGGCGACCGCGAGCTGGAGGAGCACGAGATCGACGCCGGTCACGAGCTCGGTCACCGGATGCTCCACCTGCAGGCGGGCGTTCATCTCCAGAAAGTAGAAGTTCCTGTCGGAGTCCACGAGGAACTCGACCGTTCCCGCGTTCTGATATCCCGACGCGCGCGCCAGGGAGACGGCGGCTTCGCCCATTCGGGCGCGAAGCTCCTCGTCCAGAAACGGCGAGGGCGCCTCCTCGATGAGCTTCTGGTGGCGTCTCTGGATCGAGCACTCGCGCTCGAAGAGGTGAACCACCGATCCATGGCGGTCCCCGAGCACCTGGAGCTCGATGTGGCGGGGCCGCTCGACGTACTTCTCGAGAAACACGGACGGATCGCCGAAGGCCGATTGCGCCTCGGATCGAGCCTGCTCCAGAGCGGAAAGGAGCTCTTCCCGACGCGCCACGCGCCTCATCCCCTTCCCCCCTCCGCCGGCCGTAGCCTTCACGAGGAGCGGGTAGCCGATCCCATCCGCCTCCCTTTCCGCGGCGTCGAGGGACGAAAGCGGGGGGGATCCGGGGACGACGGGGACTCCGGCGGCAACCGCCACCGCGCGCGCCCGGGCCTTGTCCCCCATGAGCGCCACGGCCGAAGGCGGAGGTCCGATGAACGCGAGTCCGCTCTCCTCACAGGCTGCCGCGAACGCCGCGTTCTCCGCGAGAAATCCGTAGCCGGGATGGATGGCTTCGGCGCCGCACTTCTTCGCCGCTTCCAGGAGGACGGGAATCCTCAGGTAGCTCTCCGCGGACGCGGCGGGGCCGATGAGATAGGCCTCGTCCGCGAGCCTCACGTGGAGACCATCGCGGTCCGCTTCGGAGTAGACGGCGACGCTTCTGATGCCCGCATCGCGAAGGGCGCGGGCGATCCGGCAAGCGATCTCGCCGCGGTTGGCGATGAGGACTTTCCCGAACATGATCTAAAGCGGGATGTTGCCGTGTTTCTTCGGCGGGTTCGAGTCTCTCTTGTTCCGGAGCGATCGAAGCGCCGTCGCGATCTTCGCCCGGGTCCGCCGCGGCGGGATGACCTCGTCCACGTACCCCCGCTCGGCGGCGACGTAAGGATTCGCGAGCTTCTCCCGGAACTCGGCGATCTTCTGCCGCCGCAGCTCGTCCGGCGAGTCCGCCTGGGCGAGCTCGCGCCGGTAGAGGATGTTGACCGCGCCCTCGGGTCCCATGACGGCGATCTCCGCCGTGGGGAACGCGTAGTTGAGGTCGGTGCGAATGTGCTTGCTCGCCATGACGCAGTAGGCGCCGCCGTAGGCTTTGCGGGTGATGACGGTGACTTTCGGCACCGTGGCCTCGGCGTAGGCATAGAGGAGCTTCGCCCCATGGCGGATGATTCCTCCCCACTCCTGATCGGTGCCGGGAAGGAAGCCGGGGACGTCCTCGAAGGTCAGGAGCGGTATCCCGAAGGCGTCGCAGAAGCGCACGAAACGCGCGCCCTTCACCGAAGCGTTGATGTCCAGGACCCCCGCGAGGACCGCGGGCTGGTTCGCCACCACCGCGATCGGGCGGCCCTCCATGCGGGCGAAGCCGACGACCAGGTTCTGAGCGAAGTGCTCGTGGACCTCGAGGAACACCCCGTCGTCGACCACGTGGCGGATGAGCTCCTTCATGTCGTACGGACGCTCCGGCTCCTCGGGCACCAGGCGATCGAGGCTCTCGTCCTCGCGGTCCCAGGGATCGGAGCTCGGCTTCGTCGGCGGCTCCTCGAGGTTGTTGCTCGGGAGGTACGCGAGGAGATCCCGGACGCGCTCGAGGCAGTGGCGGTCGTCCTCGGCGAGGAAGTGGGCGTTGCCCGAAACTTCGTTGTGGGTCGTCGCCCCGCCGAGCCTCTCCATCGAGACCTGCTCGTGGGTAACGGTCTTGATGACGTCGGGGCCGGTCACGAACATGTAGCTGGTGTCGCGCACCATGAAAGTGAAATCGGTGATGGCGGGGGAGTAGACCGCGCCGCCGGCGCAGGGCCCCATGATGGCGGAGATCTGAGGTACCACTCCCGAGGCGAGCGTGTTCCTGAGGAAGATGTCGGCGTAACCCGCGAGAGAGACGACCCCCTCCTGAATGCGGGCGCCCCCCGAGTCGTTGAGCCCGATGATGGGAGCGCCCTGGCGCATCGCCAGGTCCATGACCTTGACCACCTTCTCGGCGTAGGCTTCCGAGAGGGATCCTCCGAAGACGGTGAAGTCCTGGGCGTAGAAGTAGACCAGGCGGCCGTCGATCCGTCCGTACCCGGTGAGGACGCCGTCGCCGGGAATGAGCGTCTTCTCCATCCCGAAGTCACGGGAGCGGTGGGTCACGAGCTGCCCGAGCTCTTCGAGGCTCCCCTCGTCGAGCAGGGCCTCGACGCGCTCGCGCGCGGTCATCTTGCCGGAGGCGTGCTGCTTCTCGATGCGATCCCTGCCCCCGGCCTCGAGGGCGCGCCGGCTCCTCTCCTCGAGCTCCCGGTTGCGACCGTCCGACATCGCTAAGTCGCCGCTCGCGCGGCTGTCAGACCGCGGTTCCGATCTTCTGCGCCTTGAGCGCGGGCTCCGCTTTCCTCCAGTCCTCGAGAAAACGCGCGAGACCGATGTCGGTGAGCGGATGCTTCAACAGGGACTGGTAGACGCCAGCCGGCATGGTGGCGATGTCCGCTCCCACCAGCGCCGCCTCGATCACGTGCAGCGGGTTGCGGATGCTGGCGACGAGAATCTGCGTATCGAAGCCGTAATTCCGGTAGATCTGCTTCACGTCCTTGATGAGAGCCATGCCGTCGATCCCGATGTCGTCGAGGCGTCCGACGAAGGGGCTCACGATGTAGGCGCCGGCCTTCGCCGCGAAGAGCGCCTGGGGCGCGGAGAAGCAGAGAGTCACGTTCGAGCGGATTCCGTCGCCTTTGAGCTCGCGCACCGCCTTCAGACCCTCCGCCGTGAGCGGGCACTTCACCACGATGTTGGGCGCGATCTTCGCGAGGTCCCGTCCCTCGCGCACCATGCCCGGGGCATCGGTGGCCACGACCTCGGCGGAGATCGGTCCGGGAACCAGAGCGCAGATCTCGGAGAGAACGTCCAGGTAGGGCGCCTTCTCCCTGGCGAGGAGGCTGGGGTTGGTGGTGACGCCGTCGACGAGCCCGAGGGAAGCCGCTTCGCGGATCTCGTTCACGTTGGCCGTGTCGAGGAAGATCTTCATGGTTTTTCGTCCTTTCGCGCCAGGTGACTATAGCATTTCACGGACTGCGCCTCGCCTCGGCGACTTCGCTTCGGGAGCTCTCGTTGATCCCCGGGGCGTCGTCGACGGCGGTGACGGAATAGAAGTAGGTCTCGCCGGGAGCGGCGGCCCCGTCGGCGTAGCTGGAGTCGGCGACCTCGGCGAGGAGCTGGAACGGCCCGTCGGCGGAAGCCCCGCGATAGACGCGATACCCCTTCCGATCGGGGGCATCAACTTCCCGCCAGCTGAGCAGAATGGCGCCCGAGGACGGCACGGCGACCAGCCCCGACGGAGCGGGCGGAGGGAACCGGTCTTCCGGCGTGAGACAGATCTCTTCGGAAGGAGGGCTCGAGATCGAGCCCGGCGGCAGAACCGCGGCAACGACGTAGCAAACCGTCGATCCGAAGACCGCGGTCCTGTCTTCGAAGCTCGCGGCGGACAGAGGCTCGGGGTTGAGGGGCGCCTCGGGGTAGGCGGCGGCGTCTTTCAGACGTCGATGGACCGAGAACGCCATCGACTCCGGCGCCTCCGGCGGGGGGCTCCAGCTCAAGGCGACGAATCCGTCGCCGGCTTCGGCTTTCGGAGCTCCCGGCGGCGCCAAGGCGGGCAGGGGATCGATTCGCACCACTTCCGAAAGAGCGCTCTCTCGGCCCTTCCGGTTCACGTAGACGAGGGCGTACTCGACGCGTTTTCCGATCCAGGCCGGGTCGATGGGCTCCTCGTGGAACTTCGCCTCCCCGAGGACGGCGGAGTCGACCTCGGCGATGCCGACGGCCTCGCTTTGGAAAGGAGGAGGCGTTGGTGGCGCGGACGGTGCCGCGAGACCCTCGGCCGGCTCACTGGGAGGCGCTGCTCGTCCCGGAGGCGCGGCTTGGATCGGAGCCGGAGGTTCGCTCGGAGCGGGCGTTTGGCTCGGAGGTGGGGTCTGGCTCGGAGGCGAGGGCTCGCTGGGTGCCGAAGATTCGCCTGAAGCCGGGCTCTCGCTCGGAGTCTCCTCGACGGCCGTCACCGGAGGAGC